>CAZXVT010000024.1:0-38209 GCA_964644015.1 uncultured Maribellus sp. | reverse complement strand
ATTTTTGTTGTTAAATGTAAAAATTATCCGGCTGTCAGGTTTTTTAAAGTTGAAAAATTAAACTATAAATTTTGAATACCACAGATAAAAACGAGCTGATTCAGCTTTTTGAGAATCATTTTAATGAAAGGGCAGAAAGTGTTGAAATACTGCCCGCATCGGGTTCGTACCGCGAATATTGCCGTATAAAATCGCAAAATAGAACTGTTATAGGTGCTTTTAACGCTGATGTAAAAGAAAACACAGCATTTCTGTCGTTTACCAGCCATTTTAAGAAGAATTCATTGCCTGTGCCCGGTGTTTTTGCGGTGAGTGCCGATTTGAAAAAATACCTGCTCGAAGACCTCGGCGATACCACTCTTTTCGATTTTTTAAGTGCCACACGCGAAAAAGAGGGATTCTCGGAGAATATCATTTCAGAATACAAAAAGGTGTTGCGGATATTGCCCAAAATCCAGATTCTGGCAGGAAAAGATATTGATTATTCGGTTTGTTATCCACGTTCTGCTTTCGATAAACAGAGCATGATGTGGGACCTCAATTATTTCAAATATTACTTTCTGAAGTTGGCCAAAATTCAGTTTGATGAACAGGCGCTGGAAGATGATTATCAGGCTTTTTGTGAATTTCTTTTAAGTGCTGAATCTGACTTCTTTCTGTACCGTGATTTTCAGAGCCGCAATGTGATGCTCAAAAACCAGGAGGTTTGGTTTATTGATTACCAGGGTGGACGTCGCGGCGCTTTGCAATACGATCTCGCCTCGCTTTTGTACGATGGGAAGGCCGATATTCCGGAAAGTGTGAGGCAGCAGCTTTTTGATTTTTATGTTGAAGAACTGAAGAAATATGTCCGGGTTGACGATTTTCGTTTCGCCGCATATTACAAGGGTTTTGTGCTCATCAGAATTATGCAGGCGATGGGCGCATACGGATTCAGGGGATTTTACGAGAAAAAAGAGCATTTCCTGAAAAGCATTCCGTTTGCACTCAAAAATCTTGAATACCTGCTGACCAACCTGAATCTCCCGGTTGAATTGCCCGAGCTGGTTAAAGTGCTGAATGAGCTGACGCAATCAGAGATACTGAAAGAAATTGGCCGCACAAAAACAAATCTGACTGTAACTGTCAACAGTTTTTCGTATAAAAAAGGTTATCCGGCTGATTTGTCGGGAAACGGAGGTGGTCACGTTTTTGATTGTCGTGCCCTGAACAATCCGGGCCGTTATCCTGAACTGGCTGTTTTTACCGGAAAGGACATCGAAATTCAGCAGTTTCTGGAACAGAAATCAGAAATTGGTGTATTTCTGAATGCGGTTAAACAAATTGTTGACCAATCGGTGAAAGTGTATCTAGAACGCGAGTTTACGAATCTCTCCTTGAGTTTTGGCTGCACTGGCGGAAGGCACCGTTCGGTATATTCAGCCGAAAAAATGGCAGAATATCTGCGGAACAATTACCCGGTAAATGTTGTTGTTAATCACCGTGAGATGAATGGATAGCAATGAGCAAAAAAGCCTGCAAGGATAAAGAATTTGAAGATCGCGAAAGCCCGAAATACGAATGTGCCAAATGCGGGGCCAAAGTTAAAAAGGAAGATAAAGTTTGCAAACCGCACAAAATCAAATCTTAAGGCATTTAAACAGAATCTGAAAAGTCAATTCAGATTTGAATCGAAACAGGAATAAAGCCATTTTATGATAGGTGTTTTGGTATTTTTCGATTCAGTTTTATATTTTCGCGGGAAATTTATCAAAAACAACATTTTTCATGGGAAGAGCATTTGAATACCGCCGTGCAGCAAAAGAAAAACGCTGGGACAAGATGTCGAGGATATTTCCAAAACTCGCGAAGAAAATAACCATTGCAGCCAAAGAAGGAACACCCGATCCGGATACAAATGCCGCGCTCAGAACAGCCATTTTAAATGCCAAGGCGCAAAATATGCCCAAAGCCAATATCGATGCTGCAATCAAACGTGCATCGGGAAAAGATGCAGCCGATTATACCGAGGTAAATTACGAAGGAAAAGGACCTCACGGCGTGCTTATTTTTGTGGAATGTGCAACAGACAATACCACCCGCACAGTTGCCAACGTAAAAAGCTATTTCAATAAACACCACGGGATTTTGGGACCGACCGGATCGCTTGAATTTATGTTTTCGCGCAAAGCTGTTTTCGAATTTGAAAAACCAGCCGGAATGAATCTTGAAGACCTGGAACTCGAACTGATTGATGCAGGTTTGGAAGAAATTGAGGAAAACGAAGGTGTTGTTTATGCCTATGCCGATTATACGTCGTTTGGAGAAATGTCGCAAGCTCTTGAAAACTTGAAAATTGAACCATCAAAAGCAGTGTTGAAACGTTTCCCGAATACCCCGGTTGAATTTACCGAAGAACAACTGGAAGAAATTGAAAAGATGATTGACAAGCTGGAAGAAGACGATGATGTTCAGGCGGTTTACACCAATATCGCTTAAATTCTTTCTAAAATAAAATGAGAAGGGATGCTTTGCCAGCATCCCTTTTTTTTGTTGCGGTTTACTGGTTTGAATCTTTCGTTTACCTGACATATATGGCAGTTTATCTAATAAATATCTTTACAAGGAGTTGTTTTATTAATTTTCGGGTAAAATACCAGATAATGATCGAAGTTCAGAATTATACAAGCCACTTTATTTCCTTGTGGAAAAACAGTTCCGAGTCCCTTCCTTATTTTCCGAAACAATATGATAGTGGAGAGAAAAAAGAGCGGGAGGCCCGTTTTGAGCTGATTCAGCAGCAAATGCAGGCTTTTCAGAAAAAGGCAAATGTTAGAAAGCTAAAGCAAACAAAGCCTGAAAGTGTGTTCTTTCCGATGTTCAGGACGTTTTTACAGGATGTTTTTGATTTTGAACCAGATCAGCTTAGTATCATTTTATCCGACCAGTTTAAACATGTCAGCCGCGACTTTTTTTATGCTGCCCGGAAATTCGGACCTGAACTCACACCCGAAAATATTTACCAGGGTTTGCGCAATGTCTGGATTATGAATGGATTGCAACTGATGCTTGGTAAGCCTGTTGAAATTACTCCTTCGGTTTTTGCCTACAGTATGATTTATCCGTACAGCGACAATCTGTTGGATGATCCGGCCATTTCAGCTGCTGAAAAAAGAGATTTCAGTATTCGTTTTTATAACAGGCTGAAAGGAGAAAAGACAGAACCAAAATCATTTACCGAATCACAGCTATTTAAATTAGTGGGTATGTTTGAAGAGCAGTACGACAGAAAATCATTTCCTGAAGTATATGAAAGTTTACTGGCGATTCACAACGCACAGACTGAAAGTTTGAAACTTGTAAAAGCTCAATCACTGAATCAATCAGAAATATTAAGAATTTGCTTTGAAAAGGGGGGAACATCCGTTTTGGCAGACGGGTATCTGGTGGCCGGAAAATTAACCCAACAACAGGAGCGGGCATTGATGGGCTATGGAATTTACCTTCAGTTGCTCGATGATATTCAGGATGCAAAAGAAGATGCAGCGGCACAAACCACCACTGCCTGTTCAAAACTGACTGGCGAATCAATGGAGCGGTTTGTTAACCGGACGGTACTTTTTGGGAGAACAGCGCTCGAAGAAATGAAGAATTTCGGCACAAAAGATAACAACGTTTTTCTGAACCTTATGAACAAAAGCATTGAAACAATGATCATCGAATCTGTGGGATTGAATTATGCCGGTTATTCCCGGGAATATCTCAGTTTAATGGAAAAACATTCTCCGCTCAATTTTGATTTTGTGCGGCAAAAACGCAGTCAGTCAAAATCACACAGATTGGCCATATTTCGTAAAATTTTCGAACAGTCGGCACAATACGAAACATCATTGGCTTTTTGATTTTGGTTTTTACCGGTTATTTGTATTTTTGAGTAACCTGTAAAACCTGATTTGTATGAAAAATTCATTGTCGGTTTATATCTTCACAGTATTAGTGTTGATATCCGGATGTAATTCAAAAGAAAAAACTTCCCAAAGTAATACAGAGTCAAAACCCAATGTTGTGATAATTTACACTGATGATTTGGGGTATGGCGATGTAAGTTGTTATGGTGCCACAAAAATTCAAACGCCCAATATCGATAAACTGGCTGCGTTGGGAATTATGTTTACAAACGGGCACAGTTCATCGTCTTCCTGCACACCCTCGCGCTATTCAATGCTCACTGGCGGTTATGCATTCAGAAAACCAGGTACCGGAATTGCTCCCGGTGATGCTGCTATGATAATCGATCCTGAAACAAAAACTTTGGCTGATGTTTTTCACGATGCTGGTTACAAAACCGGAGTGGTGGGGAAGTGGCATTTGGGTCTGGGAGGTGAGGGTGGACCAGACTGGAATGGTTTTATTTCGCCGGGGCCACAGGACCTGGGTTTTGATTACTCATTTCTGATGCCGGCAACCGGCGATCGCGTTCCCTGTGTTTACACCGAAAATGGCCGTGTTCAGGGACTTGATCCTGCTGACCCGATAAAAGTGAACTATAAGGAAAAAATCGGGAACGAACCCACAGGGCTTGAAAATCCTGAACTTTTAAAAATGCACCCCAGTCACGGACACAACAATACCATCGTGAATGGAGTCAGCCGGATTGGTTTCATGACAGGAGGCAATTCAGCCAGGTGGATTGATGAATACATGGCGGAAGCATTTACCCAGAAAGCTGAAAATTTCATCGATCAGAATAAAGAAAAGCCATTCTTTCTCTATTTTGCCACACACGGCATTCATGTACCCCGGGTTCCGCATCCTCAGTTCGCCGGAAAAAGCGGAATGGGACCCCGCGGCGATGCTATTCTCGAACTCGACTGGTGTGTGGGCAGGATTTTAGATAAACTGGAATCGTTGCAACTGACTGAACACACACTGGTTATTTTTACCAGCGACAATGGTCCAGTGGTGGATGATGGATACAAAGATCAGGCAGTTGAATTGCTTGGCGACCACAAACCTGCAGGTCCGCTGCGAGGTGGAAAATACAGTGCATTCAATGCCGGAACACAGGTGCCGTTTATTGTTTGTTGGCCAGGGAAACTCAAACACAAAGAATCGGATGTGTTGGTTTCACAGGTTGATTTTATGGCTTCATTTGCCAGAATGCTGGATCAGCCTTTACAGGAAAAAGATGCCCCGGATAGTTTCGAAATGTATGACCAATTATTGGGAAAATCGGATGTTGAGCGACCACATTTTGTTCATCAGGGAATTTCAACTATGGCAATTATTCAGGGCGACTGGAAATACATTGTTCCAAACAAAGGGCCCAAAATTTCGGAATTCACCAACATCGAGATGGGAAATGATCCGCTGCCTCAGCTATATAACCTGAGGGAAGACCAAGGTGAAACAAATAACCTGGCTGTCGGTCACCCTGAAAAGGTAAAGGAATTAGGTGATCTTCTTCTGAAAATTAAAGAGGATGGACGAACCCGGTTTTAATCCTGAACTGTGGGTTAAATGTTAAAAACTAATTGTACACAGTAAGCTATTTCAGCCGATAGCTCCCTGAAATTGTATTACATTTGGCCTTTCAAAATTTCAATTTGGTAATCATGAAGAGAGATAATTTGGTATTTGATATCATTGAAAAAGAACGCCAGCGTCAGTTAGGCGGGATTGAACTGATTGCATCGGAAAATTTTGTGAGTGAACAGGTTTTGGAAGCGATGGGGTCGGTAATGACAAACAAGTATGCCGAAGGATATCCCGGCAAGAGGTATTATGGCGGTTGCCAGTTTGTTGACATGACCGAGCAATTGGCCATCAACCGGATAAAAGAATTATACGGTGCCGAATGGGCCAACGTACAACCTCACTCCGGTGCACAGGCAAACGCAGCCGTTCTGAGTGTGATTCTGAAACCCGGTGATAAATTTCTCGGCCTTGACCTTTCTCATGGCGGGCATCTTTCTCACGGCTCTCCGGTTAACTCTTCCGGAATTTTATATCAGCCAATTGCATACAATGTAAAAGAAGATACAGGTCGTGTGGATTACGACCAGATGGAAGCTCAGGCCATTGAACACAAACCAAAACTGATTATTGGCGGTGCCTCGGCTTACAGTCGCGATTGGGATTACAAACGGATGCGCGAAATTGCTGATAAAATCGGTGCGTTGCTCATGATCGATATGGCTCACCCGGCGGGTCTGATTGCTGCAAGCTTGCTGAATAATCCGCTGGAATATGCCCACATCGTGACTTCAACAACTCATAAAACCCTTCGCGGGCCGCGTGGTGGCATTATCCTGATGGGTAAGGATTTTGAAAATCCGTGGGGATTGACCACTCTAAAAGGAGAGGTGAAAATGATGTCGGCATTGCTGGATTCAGCTGTTTTTCCCGGTCAGCAGGGAGGACCGCTGGAGCATGTGATTGCAGCCAAAGCGGTGGCTTTTGGCGAAGCACTCGATCCATCCTTTATCGAATATCAGAAACAGGTGAAAATCAATGCTGCTGCGATGGCAAAAGCATTTACCGACCTGGGCTATAAGGTAGTTTCCGGAGGAACTGAAAACCATTCTATGTTGATCGATCTTCGTTCCAAATTTCCGCAGGTAACCGGCAAACAGGTGGAAAACACACTGGTGAAAGCCGAAATTACGGTGAATAAAAATATGGTTCCTTTCGACAGCCGCTCTCCTTTCCAGACTTCGGGGATCAGAGTTGGCACACCTGCCATTACTACACGCGGTGTAAAGGAAGACCTGATGCCGGTAATTGTCCAGTTAATTGACGATGTGATTTCTGACATCGAAAACGAACAATTGTTGAAAATTGTAGGCGAAAAAGTTCATTCTCTGATGAAGGATTTCCCGTTGTTTGCCTATTAAGAAGTTGCAATACTTAAACGAAAAAGCACGGAGATGTTGCATCTTCAGTTTTTATTCAATTTGTAAAATATAACAATGTTAAAGTCTTTCTGATTTCAGCATTGCGACACTCTGAGTCGTCATGAAATATGTTGACAGATTTTTAATGATACTGATTTATATTATGAACAAATACTAAAAACGAATTTAATCCAAATTTCTATTGCGTAATATGGGTTAAAAACATGTCTTTGCAAACTTTTTGAAAAACACAAAATGAGCCAAATTATAACAAATAGGTATAATACTGAAAAATAGTTGGTAAAAATCTCTGGAAGTCTTGACTATATTAGAATAGCGAGAAGTTTTATGAAATTGGTTTCATAGAACTTTTTTTATGAGAAAAAATGTCAAAAAAAACGCTGTTGGGCATGTTGTAGTTTGGATGTTATTTGTTGGGGAAAACAGTTATGTAAGCAGCGTTTTAAGTGTTAGAATTGTGGGATTTTACATACCCAAAACCGTCCGGAGCAGAAAATACAAAACATGTACATTTGGTTTAAGAAGTGGGTATTGGAGCGACAGACCTACAAGACCTTAACCCGAGATAGTGGATTATCAAAAGACACACTGCAAAAGACCTTTTATGTATTATTAGAACAAGCTCCGATTGTTAGAATTATCAAGAGAGATGATGTTCATTTACGAATTGATGTCACGTATTTTAAGCAATTCTGTCTGCTTTGTTATCAGGATAATGAAGATGGTTACATCCAGCTTTTCCGCTTAACAGATGTTGAGCATTATGATGAAATCAAAGAAGATTTAGACAACCTGATCAGGTTAAGAGTACGGTTAAAAAGCATAACGACAGATGGGCATAAAAGTATCTAAAAAGCAATCCAAAAGTCGGTTCCACAGGTAATTATCCAAAGATGCCTGGTTCACATTCAGCGGATGTGTTTACTTTGGCTGACAAGGTATCCGAAGCATCAGGCAGGAAAGGAACTGCGCCAACTGGTGCTGCAAATACTGAAGATAAAAACCGACAATGACAGGTTATTTTGGATACGGGAGTTTCATCAGTGGTACGAAAGACACAAGGATTATATCAATGAAAAGACAAATAACATTGAGACTGGCAGATACTGGTATAGACACAAACTTTTGAGAAGATCGTATGTCACAATCAAGCGGGCATTGCCCAATATGTTTCATTATTTGGCTAATCCTAAAATACCCAATACAACCAATGGTATTGGGGGATTCTTCAGCCATCTAAAGAATCATCTGGATTTACATCGCGGGCTAACAACAAAAACTGAATCAATTTTATCAAGTGGTACATTTATTTTTCTAACGAAAAATGAGTTTTTTCAAGCCATAAGACAACCCAGGAATAAAAGTAAAAAGACAGCCAAAATCTGACTGTCTTTCTTTTATTCCTGTAATTATGCCAATCTTATTGCTGGCAAGTTGATGTCCACCAAAGCTTGCTTCCTCTTTAGACCGACTCTCGTAATTTACAAAACCTAAACCTAAAAGTCACCAACTATTTTTCAGTACATTGCCAACAAATAAAATGTTTGTTATCAATTCGTTGCAGAAATTGCCGCGACAATAAACCAGAATTTGAGCCTTGGTCGCGATTTTGTCGCGTTTTGCTTGAAAAGCGAGACCAAAGATTGAAAATCCGCGGCATAAAAAAAGCGCTTAAATCATTGAATTTAAGCGCTTTTGATGTAGTTTTAATACTATTCAGTGCCCAGAACAAGACTAATTTTAATGAATCGAAATTATATTTAATATAATGTTGATTGTAATAAAAGCCTTATTTAATATGGCTTTTATGCCATTTTAGTATAGTGTTCATTTTATAATTTTTTAGATTATTATATGAGATTCGGGTATGACTTGAGGGGGGTCATACCCGAATTCGTTATCTTCGTTTTAAAATAGAAAAAATGGAATGTCAAAAATATATCTAAAGGTAAATACGACAATTACTGACCCTAATAAGGAAGTAGTAATCCGTATTCGCTTCAAATCAGGAAAAACTGACCAGGCAACGACAACAGGAGAATCGGTAAAGCTTAAATACTGGAATCTTGAAAAACAGAATTTCACCAAGGCTAATTTTAAAGGGAAGGAAACTTTGTTAGGTAGACTGCGCAAATTACAAGATCATGTCTTAGACGAAGCAGCAAAAACAAATATTTATCCAACAGGATGGCTATTAAACGTTGTTGACAGATACTTATATCCTGAAAACTACAAAGTGGTTACAAATACAATGTTTGACTGGATGGAATTCCATATTCGTGACTTGAAGATCTCGAAAAGAACACGATATAAATATGACGCGATGCTAAAGAGTTTAATTGAATACAACCCTCAAATGCAATGGGAAAACCTGGATCTTGTTTTTTATAGAGATTATATTAAGAGCCTTGAAAAGAAAGGACTGGCGAAGAATACGATTTTTGACAGAATGAAAGTCATTAAAGCAATTGCTCGGGCAGCAGAGATGGCAAAAGTGAATAATTTCAGTGATTACCAGTTTTTTAAATTAGAGCCTGAAGAAAGTGATAATATATACTTGAATGAAGAAGAGATTGCCAGAATTGCAAAAGTTAACTTAGCAAGGCACCGGCATTTGGAAGAGACCCGCGATTTGTTTGTTGTTGCTTGTTGGGTTGGATGTCGTTTTGGTGATTTCAATAAAATAACACCTCAAAACATTAAAAACAATCTGATTTATTTTAAACAGTCAAAAACCAAGGGGCGCGTCATTATTCCGTTACATCCAGTTGTGAAAAGTATAATCGACAAGTACAGTGGAAAACTTCCAAAGCCAAAGGTAAATCAGCATTTTAACAGAGATTTGAAACTGATAGCAAAAGCAGCAAATCTCAGACAGAAAGAAACAAAGGGTATCACAAAGGGGGGGAAATACGAAGAGGAAAGGTTTGAAAAATGGCAGATTGTATCAAGCCATACTGCCAGAAGAAGCTTTGCAACAAATCTGTACAATCAGGGAGTAGAAGTTATTACAATCATGAAAATGACCGGACACAAATCAGAAGGTGCGTTTCTGAAATATATAAAAGTAACAGAAGAGCAACACGCAAAAAAACTTGAACAACACTGGGAAAAACTGTATATGACCAAAGATTAGGAAAATTGCAGTGTATTAACCAGTAGATTTTGCATTTCGTACCAGGAAAATCAGGTCATACTTAGCACCCCTATTCCGAAGTTAAGTGAGCATATCAAACCGGAGCAAATTGAGCACCGATACCAGGGCAAAGTGAACAATTGGGAACTGGAGTATCCATCGGGCTATTGAAACCATAGATTTGGATAATCAAATTTCAAGACCTGAATTACTTGCTCATAATTAATGAGAACGAGTTTACAATATCACTGGAACTTACACTTATAGGTTTTAAGATTCATTACCTCAGATATTCTCCAATAAGGTGTGATTTATAATTGTTGTCGCTAACCTAAACAATAAATGATTATATTATAGTCAGAAAAATGACGATATAATAGTCAGTTTTCTGTAATATTTTGATTTTAAGCGGTAACCAAAAAAAAAGGTATAGGGAGGTGAAAAAATGCAATTGCAAGACCAGGGCAGACAAATTGTACACATGGATTTAGATACCTTTTTTGTGTCGGTGGAAAGATTACTTAATTCCGGTCTGAAGGGAAAACCTGTACTGATTGGGAGTCTTTCTGACAGAGGTGTGGTTGCCAGTTGCAGTTATGAAGCCCGTCAGTTTGGAGTGCACTCTGCTATGCCCATGAAAATGACTCTCAGGTTGTGTCAGAATGCCATTGTTATCCGGGGAGATATGGACCTTTACAGCAAACATTCAAAGCTTGTGACCGATGTGATTGCCAGCAGTGCCCCTTTATACGAAAAAGCTTCCATTGACGAACACTACATTGACATTACTGGAATGGACCGTTTTTTTGGTGCGTGGAAATGGACACATGAATTAAGAGAAAAAATAGTTAGGGAGACTGGGTTGCCTATTTCTTTGGGTTTGTCCGTCAACAAGACTGTGAGCAAGATTGCCACAGGTGAAGCAAAACCTAACGGAGAAATACAGGTTGAAAAAAATTTAGTGCAGTCTTTTTTGATTCCATTGCCCATAAAACGCATTCCGGGTATTGGGGATAAAACCGGCCATTTGCTCAGGTCAATGGGTCTATCAACTATTCAGACCCTTAGTATGGTGCCTGTTGATTTGATGGAAAGTCTGTTAGGGAAAAACGGTATTGACATCTGGCAGAAAGCCCATGGGATAGATTTTACACCTGTGGTTCCTTACAGAGAGGAAAAATCCATCAGTCAGGAACGAACTTTTGAGACAGATACTATTGATATTGTCATGTTGGAACAGATATTGGCTTCAATGACAGAAAAACTCTGTTTTAAACTCAGAAAGCATGAAAAGCTGACATCAATAGTTACTGTAAAAATTCGGTATGCGAACTTCGACACCCATAGCCTTCAAAGAAAGGTTGCTTACACGTCATTTGACCATACTCTTATTAATACAGCGAAAGAACTCTTCAAACGACTTTATGACCGCAGGATGATGGTTCGTTTGATCGGAGTAAAGTTCAGTGGCCTGATTCATGGTTTTCAGCAACTCAGCCTTTTTGATACAAACGAGAAACAAGTCAGGCTTTATCTTTCAATGGATAAGATCAGGTCAAAGTATGGATACGCATCTCTCCAAAAAGCATCTGCTATTCCATTCAGATAAACAACCCTGTTATGTACTTGAATTGTCATTCAAATTATAGCCTGCGTTACGGGACAATGAATATTGACCAGTTATTAGAGCTTGCTGACCGGAACCAGGTTTCGATAATAGGATTAACTGACATCAATACTTCGATAGGCATCCCTGAGTTTGTAAAAAAATCCAAAGCACAGAGAATAAAGCCAATCGCAGGGATTGAGTTCAGAAATGGTGATACGTTGCTCTTTATTGGTATTGCAAAAAATAACAAGGGATTTAAGGAACTGAATGATTATCTGACCTGGCATAACCTTAACAAACAGGATTTTAGTCTTGAAGGATGGATTTTTAATAATTGCTACCTGGTTTATCCATTAGGCGTGAAACAACCTGGTGCATTAAAAGAGAATGAATTGACGGGGATTAAACCAACCCAGATAAACAAACTGATCACTTCGGAATACCGTTATCATCAGGAAAAACTGGTTATATGGCATCCTGTTACCCTAAAAAATAAAGAGAGCTGGGTTATCCATAAATGTCTCAGGGCAATCGATCACAATACTTTATTCAGTAAGCTGGAACCGGAAAATGTTGCGGATGAAAATGAAAGAATGGTTCCTGTATCAAAACTTTTAAAGGTTTTTGAAGACTATCCGGCAATCATAAAAAACACAGAAAAGGTTCTTGGGGAATGTGAGATCGACTTTGATTTTGACAGTGTCAAGAATAAAAAGATTTTTGGTCAGTCAAGATATGACGATAAGTTGTTGCTTGAAAAACTGGCAATAGATGGTATGAAATATCGTTATGGTCCGAGTAATCCGGTTGCCCTTCAAAGGATCAGGCATGAACTGGAAATTATCGATAAACTTGGCTTTTCATCCTATTTCCTGATTGCTTGGGATATTGTCAGGTATAGCATGTCAAGGGGTTTTTATCATGTTGGCAGGGGAAGCGGAGCTAACAGCATAGTGGCTTATTGTTTAAAAATAACGGATGTTGATCCCATTAAACTGAATCTTTATTTTGAACGTTTTTTAAACCCCAGAAGAACAAGCCCTCCTGATTTTGATATTGATTTTTCCTGGAAAGACAGGGATGAAGTTCAGGATTATATTTTTAAACGGTATGGCAGGGAACATACCGCACTTTTAGGTGCAACCTCCACATTTCGTGATAAATCAACGTTGCGTGAATTAGGGAAAGTGTTTGGTCTTCCAAAATCAGAGATCGACCTGCTGATTGATGATCCGGGGAATGTGAATAACAAGAATGACACGGTGATGCTCATTACAACCCTGGGAAAACAAATTGCTGATTTCCCGAATATGAGAACCATCCATGCAGGCGGGATACTTATCTCTGAAGAGCCTATTACTTGTTACACTGCATTAGACCTTCCGCCCAAAGGTTTTCCAACAACGCAATGGGATATGTACATAGCGGAAGAAATGGGCTTTGAAAAGTTTGATATTTTAAGTCAGCGTGGAATTGGCCATATCCGTGAAGCTGTTGAGATAATCCAGGAAAACAGAGGCGAAGAAGTGGATATTCACCAGGTGAACAAGTTCGTACAGGATGAAAAAGTAAAGTATCAGTTAAAAACCGGTGAAACGAATGGTTGTTTTTACATTGAAAGTCCTGCAATGAGAGGATTACTGAAGAAGCTGAAATGTGACAATTACATCAGTCTTGTTGCGGCCAGTTCCATCATTCGTCCAGGTGTTGCCAAATCCGGCATGATGAAAGAATACATTCACAGATTCCATCATCCCAACGATTTTGAATATATCCATCCTGTGATGAAAGAACAGTTGGAAGAAACCTATGGCGTGATGGTTTATCAGGAAGATGTGATCAAGGTGGCTCATCACTTTGCCGGATTAGACCTTGCAGAAGCAGATGTTCTTCGCCGGGCCATGAGTGGGAAATACCGGTCACTGAAAGAGTTGAAACGAATTGAAGAGAAATATTTTGAAAACTGCCGGAAATTTGGCTATGCTGAAAGTATCATTCAAGAGGTTTGGCGACAAATAGAATCCTTTGCCGGTTATTCATTTTCCAAGGCACACTCGGCATCTTATGCAGTAGAAAGTTTTCAGAGTTTGTTTCTGAAGGCTCATTATCCACTCGAATTTCAGGTTGCCGTTATTAATAACTATGGTGGCTTTTACCAGCCCTGGGTTTATTTTAATGAAGCACAACGACAGGGAGCTGTAATTGAGTTGCCCTGCATTAATCATAGCCGTGGTGTTACAAGAATCATTAATAAAACAATATACATCGGCTTGGTCCATATCCTAAACCTCGAACAGGCAACCATCGAAATGGTAATTAACGAAAGGGAAACTCACGGGGAATATACATCCCTAATTAACTTTGTTGACCGTGTCCCGGTATCAAAGGAACAATTGATCATCCTTATAAGAGTAGGTGCATTTCGATTTACCGGGAAACAAAAACCTGCCCTTCTTTGGGATGCACATCTCTACTTGAAAAAGCCCGCTCAGCAAATGAAAAGTCCACCGATGTTTGACACTGGCCCTAAGTCATTCAACCTTCCTGTTTTTGAGCATTCGCCACTTGAAGATGCGTATGACGAAATTGAGTTGATTGGATTCTCAATCAGTGTAAGTGCTTTTGACATGCTTCAGACAAATTTCAGAGGAGAAATACGGGCGAAGGATTTAATTGTAAATGTCGGGCGAAAGGTAAGAATGGTAGGTAGGTTGGTGACCATCAAATACGTCCAGACAGTGAAAAAACAGATCATGAACTTTGGAACCTTTATCGATTGTACCGGAGAGTTTTTTGACACAGTTCATTTCCCCGATTCATTGAAGCAATATCCTTTCACTGGTTACGGAGTATATCTGATTCTTGGTAAAATCGTCGAGGAATTTGGTTTTCCATCGCTGGAAGTTGAAAAAATGGCAAAGCTGCCTTTACAACCCAACCCGATTGCCTGATCAGAACAAAGTTCCCTGAGTGTTGACAGGAGGGTCTTTTCGTTTGTTTCTTCCCATACCCTCAAGCTTTATATCCTTCTTTACATTCATCTCATAATCGGTTGAGCTTTCAGGGTCAATAGGGATTAGCAAATCCTTATTTTTGACCTTGTGGTCTTTGATTTTGATAGATATTCGTTCGGCTTTGAACTCTTTCCCAGGAAAAGGTTTTAATAATCCCAGCACCTGTCCAATGGGTAGTGTTTCGTCAAGCCACTTCTGTTCATCTTTTTTGCTCAAAACAACCGGCGACCGATGATGACCTATTTCAGTCGTTACAGAATTTGCAACAGTTGTAATGATGGAAAATGAATTGGTTACTTCACCGGTTGTATTATTGACCCAGGTGTCCCAAATTCCGGCAAAAGTAAATACATCACCATCCTTTCGTGAAATATGATAGGGCTTATTCAGTTTTTCCTTTTCCGGTCCTTCAATGTATCCATTGGCAATTACCAGACATCTTTTTGATCTGATAGAAGTTCTGAAAGACTGTTTATTAATGATTCCCATTGGACCGTTGTAATTGACATCATTTTCCTGATTCAGATCTCCCTCTGCCCTTGCATTGATTAAATACATTGGCTTTTTTGCCCAACCTGGGGTAAGACCGAACATAAATGTCTGCAATTCGTTGGGTTTATCATTCGTTATCACATACGCCAGATCACCCGCAGCAACATTATAGTTATCCTTGATTGTAATTTCGGCTGGGTGATTTACACCAAACCTTTTTACAAACATTTCAATATCGATTACCTGCACAAAACGACCACACATACTCTATTATTTCAATTATGACATTAGTTCTTCCTTAGCAAAATCATCAGAAAAAACTTGGTAAAGTTCTTCAAAATCTTCATAAACACAATCCTCCGGTCCTCCAATTTCCTGAAAGCAAATGGTTCAATATTGACCTGTTTTATTTTTATAAAGCTTGAACTTTAGATCATCGATTGTGAAATTTTTTACATAGCCAAACTTTTCCATGTCAATGATTTTCTGTAAAACGATAATGAATCAAAAAAGGTTTTCGGACTATGATAATATCTCCTGGTTATTTTTTTTATAAAATTTGGATGCTGGACATGGATACTTTTAGTTACTATCAGAAAAGAATATGAACGGTAATTTATGCGATTATATTAAAAGAGGCATATCATCAGAATTTATTATAAAGTAAGGTCTTGATGCAGTTGATTCAGCCTGTATATCATCAGATTTTGTTATAAAACGAGGTTTTTGACTATAACATTTAAAAATGATATAATTGAAAAAAATGATACTACAATAGGCAGCACCCGGGGGGGTGACTTTCCCTTTCTAAAAATCGTTTTTTTCACAATGGGTCATTCAGTTCTTTTAAAATTCAATTATTTCCTGAGAACTCATAATAGAAGTTGATGTGCAAAATTATAGTGATTATTAAATATTAAACAATCTTTCAAACCGAAAAGGCAGCTGATGAGTTGCCTTATTTCTTCTAAGACTGACATTGATGAATGCAGTTATAAAAGTATTTAGAGATAAAATAGCACTTTGGAACGAATTCAAGCCCCGAACTTCTGGCTGTATTCTGTTGGTGACATGTTAAAGTATTTTTGAAAACTATTTGTAAAATACTGATGTGAGTTAAAACCCACGCTGTATGCTATTTCCGAAACATTCAGTTTCCCCAAAGAAAGCAGGTAAGCTGCCTGTTTTAACCTGATTGTACGGATAAATTCTGTTGGATTCTGATTTGTGATTGCCTTGAGTTTGCGATACAAATGCACCCTGCTTATGTTTAGGGTGCTACTCATTTTTTCAATGTTAAGATCGGTGTCGGCAAGATTGTCTTTTACAAAATCGATTGCCTTTTGAAGAAATTTCTCATCAGCTGAAGTAACTGTAATTTCTTTGGCAGTAAAGCTCGTGTTTTTTATAAACTGCTGTTTTAAAGCTTCGCGTGCTTCAATTATTTTATCTACCTTAAGTTTCAGGAGCCGTGGATGAAACGGTTTGTGAATGTATTCATCAGCACCAGTTTCAAGCCCTTCTATCTCCTGTTCAATCATAGTTCTGGCTGTGAGCAGTATAACCGGGATATGACTGGTTTCGATAGTTGATTTCACTTTCTTGCACAACTGAAGTCCATCAATTCCCGGCATCATTATATCGCTTACAATCAGATCTGGAGTTCGTTCAAATGCTAATTTCCAGCCATCAGTGCCGTTATTGGCTGTTAAAATTTGATAAAAACCAGATAATTCATCTTCAAGATAATTCAGAATATCTATGTCATCTTCTATTAATAAAACTAAAGTTCCGTCTGATTCAATAAAACCTTCCTGATCCTGTTCTTCATGGACAATAATTTCGTCGGATATTTCAGGTTTTTCTGCATGTTGCCAATTATCAATATATATTGTTTCGGTAAATATTTCCTGTGATGAAAGGTGTTTGTTACCTAATGGCAATCTAATTGTAAAAGTGCTTCCGAATCCGGCCTTACTGGTTACTGAAATTGTGCCATGCTGTTTCTCGATAAGTTCTTTCGATAAATGTAATCCGATTCCAGTACCGGTAATCTGGCCGGATTCTTTGTTTTCTATCTGGTAAAAACGGTCAAAAATACGGTCGAGATGAACCTGGTCCATTCCTTTTCCGGTGTCGGAAACCGATATAGAAAAACTACCTTCGCCATTTTCAGTAATATCTTTACTGAGAGATACTGTTATCAGCCCTCCTGGTTGTGTAAATTTAAAAGCATTTGAAAGCAAGTTAAACAATACCTTGTCCATCTTTTCTGGGTCAATCCATACAAGCAATTCATCGCATTTGGGCTCGAATGAAAGCATTATTTTTTTATCGTTGGCTGTTTCCTCAAACAAAGCGAGAATCTCTTTAATAAACTTTACGAGGTCGACTTCCCGAGCTTTCAGTTTAAACTGGGTATTTTCAATTTTCTGTAATTCAAGGAGCTGGTTTACAATTCTTTCAAGTCTCTTTGTGTTTCGATAAATGTAGTTGATGTTCTTTTTTTGGTTTTCGTTAGGATTAGATTCAATAAGTCTTTCAATTGGTGCCATTAACATTGTTAATGGTGTTCTAATTTCATGTGAAATATTTGTGAAGAAGCGCATTTTTGATTGGTTCATTTCTTCAAGTTTTTCCCGCTCCACATGTTCGAGATGCAGCTGGTTTTTCAACTTTATTCGATACAAAGCAATTCTTCTGATATAATAGATAGCTGCAACAAATGCAATAGAATAAATTAAAAAAGCCCACCAGGTTAACCAGAAGGGAGGTTTAACAATGATGATCAATTTTCGCGGTTCATCAATCCATTGCCCGTCAGGATTTGTAAATTTGACATTTAGGGTATATGTCCCCGGATTCAGATTAGTATATGATGCATAACGTTGTTTGTAGTCTTTGAATTCCCAACTTGAACTAAAACCATCGAGCTGAACTGCATATCTTATTTTTTCGGGTACTGAAAAATTAATTGCTGCAAACTCAATCGTAAAACTTTTTTGGGTATGATTCAAAATAATCGTATCAGAGAAATTAATATCATAATTCAAAATTTCACCTTGAGTATTGGGACTGTATTTTACTTCCTGATTAAAAATCTTAAGGTTTGTAAATATCAGGTTTGGTTTAACGGCATCGTCAACAATGCTGTCAGGATGAAAATAAACCATGCCATCGATACCGCCAAAATAGAGAAACCCGTTTTGGTCTTTAAAGGATGCTCCTGGTCTGAATTCATTGCACGGAAGTCCATCGTAAACATAGTAGTTCTGAAAATTTCTGGTGTCAGTGTTCATTTTCGAGATTCCTTGAGTAGTGGAAATCCAGAGATTATTATAATCGTCTTTTTCAATAGACATTATTGAATTATTACACAAACCATTTTCAGCTGTAAATCTTTCTAAAATCTGATTATCTGGATTATAGCAATATAAACCTGCTAAAGTACCAAACCATATCCGGTGTTTTGAATCACTGATTATTTTGAAAATTATGTCGCTGGAAATATCTCCTTTTTCCATTAAATAGGATTGAAATGTATCCTTCTTTTGGTTCCAGCAAAAAAGACCATTGTAAGTTCCTATCCATAAGTTGCTGTCTTTGTCGTAATGAAGAGCATTTATAAAGGGCTTTATTGTTTCTGTTTTGTCTGCAACAACGGGATTTGTGCTGTCAGTAATGTTACCATCATCCACATTCAGGTAAAATAATCCGCCTCCATTTGTACCAACCCAAAGATTTCCCTTAGCGTCTTCAATAACATCAAAAATATAGTTGTTCCAATTTTCTTTTTCCGATCCTGGAATTTTATAATTGATAAATTCTTTCCCGGCACCTTTAAAACAATAAAGTCCTTCAAGATATGTTCCAATCCAAATCCATCCTCTGCTATCTTCATACAGGCAGATGATTGCCTTTTCGTTAAGTGTGACTCCTCTTTTTCCAAATTTTGCAACTTCAAACTTGCTGGCACCTTTCCATTTTACATTTAAACCACCACCATCGGTACCAATCCACAAATTTCCTTTACTGTCAAGAAGGATGGATTTTACAATAAAATGACTTAATTCAAGTGATGCTTTACCCGAATTTCCTATTGAATGAAACGATTTTACCGACGATATTTTGTGATAAATTCCACGGTATTGAATTCCAAACCACAAATCACCTGTCTTATCTTCATAACAAAAAAACTTCGCCTTCTCAATATTCGAAAGGCTTATCAAATGGTTTACGTCTATGATTTTATTTGATTCAGAATCATACTGCTTTAATCCATTGTGTTCGGTACCCACCCATACTTTACCTTTCTGATCAGTAATGATACTATAAATACCACCATCAAACAGGTTGTCTGGATCTGTTGAATATCCGGCTTGTTGAAAGCTTTGTTTTTCTAAATCATAACAGATAATTCCTGACCTTTGAGTGCCAAAAAGTATTTTCGAGGCTGAACTACGGCAAATTGTTAGTACAGTTCTGTCAGGAAATTTATAATCAAGACCGGTATACTCGCAAATTGTTAGAAAGTCTTCCTTATCCACATCGAAAATTAAAACAGAATTATCTTCTGTACCAATCCATAAATTCCCATTTTCGTCAATGATAGCCTGGTTGTATTTTGAATGATATGGAATTCCATCATTTCTGAATCTGTGGTTATAGAAATTATAATTTTCAGTTTTTGGATTGAAACGAATCAATCCGTGTGAAGTTATCAGCCACAACATTTTATTCTTATCCTCAATAATTGAATTTACAATAACTGAGAATAGATTTTCTTTCATAAAAAACTTGATTTGACTGAAATTATCGTACTGGTAATTGTATCGGTTTAAACCATAATTTGTACCCACCCAAAGGTTCCCTTCAGAATCTTCAAAAACAGAGTAGGCTGCCTCAGAATTTAAAGTGGTACTGTCTGCTGGGTTATGTTTGTAAACCTTAAAACTATATCCGTCAAATCGATTTAAACCATTGTCGGTCGGAATCCAGAGAAATCCTTTTGAATCCTGGAAAAAACCATGCATAGTTGTCCCCGACAAACCTTCGAGTGGAGTATAAAAACGATCATTCTGCGCTTTTAAGCCAATGCTAAAAAGCAACACAGAAAAAACTGACAGTAAAAATTTTTGCATAGTATAGCTGTTGACGGAACGAAAATAATTAAAAAACACAACGCTGTTCTTTGTTTTAAAAGCCTCATTTGTTCAATTCGCTGAAATTCTGTTATTTAAGAATCATGATGTAACATGATTACAAAATAATGAAGCATAATTTTAAAAGATTCCAGGGTTCATCTTAAAAGTCAGTAACATGGTATTAAAACCAATCGCTTTGAGCGAAATAGTTTTGTTGCTGTGTTTTTCCTTGCCGGCTAAAACATAAAAGTTGAAACGACGGGCCATTGGGTTCGGGTTGACAGCCAATGATTGAAAAAGCAAGGTTAAACATTGGTTGAAATAAATAAATTAATTACAAAATCAAATTACTACTTATGAGGAAAACTATCATGTTTTTACTGCTCATGGGTTTTTTTATCCCGGCTTTTTCGCAAACGCTGATGCGTGGAAAAGTTATTGATAAAAGTACCCGGGAACCACTGCCCGGAGCAACAATTGCGGCAGATGGCACCACTGTCGGAACAATTACCAATGATAAAGGTGAATTTGTACTTACAGTTCCGGTGAATGCAAAAACTGTTTCTGTTTCGTTTATCGGCTACAATACCGAAAGTTTTGCAGTAGCTCCCGAAATCATCGTTGAACTTTCATCCTCCAATCTTTCGGTTGACGAGGTTGTGGTTGTTGGTTATGGTGTTGTCAGGAAAAGCGATGTTACCGGCAGTGTTGCAAAAATAAATGTTGATGACATTAAAAAGGTAACAACCATTGATGCAGCCCAGGCAATCCAGGGCCGTGTTGCGGGTGTAAATGTGATGTCGAATTCGGGAAACCCCGGTGCAGGCGTTAAAATTCGTGTTCGCGGTATTGGTACCATCAATAACTCCGACCCGCTTTTTGTGGTTGACGGATTCCCAATGGGCGACATCAGCCACATTGCACCAACCGATATCGAAAGCATGGAAGTGTTGAAAGATGCTTCGGCAACAGCAATTTACGGTTCGCGTGGTGCCAACGGTGTTATTCTTGTAAAAACCCGCTCAGGACTGAAAAACCGCAAAGTTGAAGTTCAAGCAAGTGTGCTTACAGGTTTCTCGCAGGCAGCAAAACAACTCGAACTGGCCGATGCAACCGAATTTGCCAACGCCCGCAAAGCCATTGGAGCCACCGACGATATTATTGATTATGTGCTCGAACAGCAGGCTGCAGGCAACTATTTAAAAGGAACCGACTGGCAAAAGGAAATTTACCGCCAGGGAACCAACACCCGTTACAACGTAAACATTCTTGGTGGCGGCGAAAGCTACTCGTTTGACCACGGCGTTACCTACTCGCAGGAAAACGGTATCATTAAAGGGACTTACCTCAACAAGCTGATGTTTCACTCAAACAACAACTACACGCTCACCGATAAGGTAAAAATCGGGTTAAACTTTAATTACGTTCATTTTGAAAAACCCGGCGACAGAACCGATTACTACAGTGGAACAATTCCGGGTGCACTTCGCTCCGACCCAATTTCGGCTGCCTGGGACGATTACACCAATTTCTACGGCGAAATCTATTACTCACAGGCTGCTACAAACCCTGCCCTTTCAATCTATCTCGCCCAAAAACAAAAATACCTCGGCAACCGCGCCATGGGTAATTTCTATCTTCAGATTGATGACATTCTCACCAAAGGTCTCTCTTTCAGGTCGCAGTTTGGCTCGATGATGGATTTTAACGACCAGAAAAACTACAGCCCGAAATATTTTATCACTCCTACTCAGAAAAACGACGATGCAACACTTTACCAACAGCGTGCCTATGGTTTAAACTGGGTGAATACAAACTATTTTTCGTACAACCGCACAGTAAACAAACTAAATATCAACGCAACTTTGGGTATGGAACTTCAGGCCAGCAAATGGTCTGATATCTGGGCCACCGGTTACGATGTTCCTGAAAGTGCAAACCTGCAGTATTTAGGCGCACACAAAGACGCCGTTAAATTTTCGCTGGGCGGTGGCCAAAGCGAAAACAGGCTTGCATCGACTTTTGTACGCGGAAATTTTGCCTGGGACAATAAATATGTGGTTACAGCAACCATGCGTATGGATGGCAGCTCGAAATTCACCAAAGAAAAACGCTGGGGTTACTTCCCATCGGTAGCAGCAAGCTGGAATATGAACAACGAAGAGTTTATGTCGGGTGTTGCCGAAGTTGTACCTGTTTTAAAACTGCGTGCCGGTTACGGTGTTGTTGGTAACCAGGGAAGCGCCGGTAATTTCGACTATGTGTCGAGCGTAAACGGCGGCTATATGTATGCCCTCAACGGCATTCCGGTTGAAGGCGCTGTGCAGGAACAACTTGCAAATACCGAACTCACCTGGGAAGGCGCTGAACAGATTAACGTGGGAGTTGACTTCGGGATGTTCGACAACAAACTTACGGGTACCGTTGATTATTTTATCCGCAACACAAAAGACATGATTTTGCAGCGCCCCATCCCGATTTACGCCGGTAAAAAGAAACCTGCCGTAAACGCCGGAACCATGCAAAACAAAGGGGTTGAATTTACCTTGAACTACGCACAACGCAAAGGCGATTTTACCTACGACCTTGGCGTTAACCTCACCTTCATTAAAAACGAAATTACAAGTTTGGCCGGTGGCGACCCCATTCGCGGTGGTGGTGCAGGCAGAATGGGCAACTCTACAAAAACCGAGGTGGGCCGGGAGATTGCCTATTTCTACGGTTACAAAACTTCTGGAATTTTCAAAACCCAGGAACAACTTGACGCCCACCAGAAAGATGGCTCACCCATTCAGCCCAATGCCGGACTTGGCGATGTTGTTTTCCAGGATTTAAACGACGACGGAAAAATTACCGAACTCGACATGACTTACCTCGGCAGCGCAAGCCCGAAAATGACTGGCGGTTTCAACATGAACATGGCTTACAAAGGTTTCGACCTGGTGCTTTTCATCAGCGGCTCGTACGGAAACGAAATTGTAAATGCCATGTACCAGACGTTGTACAGCACAAAAATGTTTGAAACAAACATCAGCCGCGATATGGCTGTAAACCACTGGTCGCCCGAAAATCCGACCTCTGATGTGCCGCGTCTCAATGCCGCCGACCTCAACAAAAACAACGAAAATTTCTCTGACCGTTATGTTGAAGATGGATCGTACCTCCGCCTGAAAAACCTTCAGTTGGGCTACTCGCTTCCGGCTGGCATTACAGAAAAAATGCACATCAAAAACCTGCGCATTTATACCTCGCTCGACAACCTGCTCACTTTAACCAAATATTCAGGTTTAGACCCCGAACTGTTTGGCTTGTATGGCAGTCCGTTCCACTATGGTGTTGATATGGTGAACTATCCGCAGCCACGCAGTTACTCATTTGGTATTAATCTTACATTCTAAAAAACACAGTTTATTATGAAAAAAATAATAAATCTAATGATAGCAGCAGCCGTAATTTTAACATTAACGGGCTGTAACGATTTTCTTGATGTTGAACCACAGGGCGCTGAAAACAGCGGCAACTTTTTCGACACAAAAGAAAATGGCGAACGTGCAATTATCGGAATTTACGATATGCTTCAGCTCGACGAAGGCGCAGGCCCCGATGGCCAGTGGATGGGACACCACCACGATTTCTTTATGGGCGACATTCGCACTGACGATGCCGAAAAAGGCAGCAACGACGGCGACTACGGCGAAATGTGGGAAATGGTTGATAACACACTCACGCCGCAAAACGGCTTTTCAACCAATTTCTGGATTCATGGCTACTGGGGTATTTCGCGTGCAAACTATGCCATCGATAATCTCCCTAACGTTTCGTGGGACCCGGCCATGCGCGACCGCCTGCTGGGCGAAGCAACATTCTTCAGGGCATATTTTTACTGGTACTTAGTAAGAATTTATGGTGGTGTGCCGCTGTTTACAACCTCGGTTAGCCCGTCGGATTTTGGAAAAGCCAAACGTGCAACACTTAACGAATGTTACACACAAATGGCAAAAGACCTTTTACAGGCGATTGAACTGCTACCCGAAAAAAGCACCATTCCGGTTGCCGAAGCCGGACGTGTTTCGAAAGGTGCCGCCAGAGCATTGCTGGCCCGCATTTATATGTACCAGATTGGAACCGATATTGAAAGCAAAACTACCTGGCAGCAGGTGTACGACCTTACCAACGCAGTGATTGCCTCGGGCGAATACAGCCTGGTTGCCAACTATGCAAAATTGTGGGAAACCGAAAATAAAAACAACGAAGAATCGGTTTTCGAAATTCAGTTTGGCATCGGTGCGTCAGACAAAGCTCCCGCTTCAATCGGTACCAACTGCTTTAACTTCCAGGGAAACAGAAAAGACGACTCGGGCTGGGGATTCAACAACCCAACACCCGATTTGTACGATGCCTATAACTTTGAAGTAACCGGCGACCCACGTCAGTCATCAGTTTTTTATGGCGAGAAATACAACAACGGTATTCTTTATGGCATAAAAAGAAAGTATGATCGTAATGAACAAGGATCTGACTGGTTAAACAGAAAAGCAGCATTACCAGTAAAACCAGCACAGGCAAAAGCAAGCGACAGGAATATAAAAATTATACGATATGCCGATGTACTTTTAATGCACGCTGAAGCTTGTTGGTATCTTGGTAAATTCGATGAAGCCAAAGCAAAACTGAATATGGTTCGTTCAAGAGCCCGTAACAGCACCTTCTGTATGGGTTATGCTGAAGGCAAAATGGACTATAGTGCTGCACCAACAAAGGTAAATCTTCCCGATATTACATCTTCAGGTGAACAACTATTACAAGACATCTGGAAAGAACGCAGGCTGGAACTTGCAATGGAAGCTTTGCGTTTCTACGACCTTGTGCGTACGGGCCGTTATTTTGATGTGATGGACGTGGAGAAAAACCAGAAACGTGCACCTGGACAAAACTATGGATTAGGCGACAAACCTTATAAACAATTTCCGAATCTGAAAGCAAATGGTCTTGCAAAATCTATTGATGGGCCAAATGGGCATAAAGTTCCACTGATTCCGATTCCACAAACTGAGGTACAGGCATGGGGTATTGAACAAAATCCGGGTTATTAATCATTTAAAAATTATTACTATGAGCAATAATAAATTTCGATTTGCGCTTTTTGCAATTATGCTGGTTTTTGTATTCAGTTGCCAGGAAGAGACTCCATTTTCAGAAGATTATGATATTAATCTTCCGGTTGCAACTATTTCAAACATTTCAAACGAAGTTCCTTTTGTAGGACAACAGATAGTACTTACCGGAGAAAACCTTAATACGGTTACCTCCGTTTCTGTAGGCCCGAATATGTTTAAAATCATTTCTCAATCTAAAGATTCCATGAGGGTTGAAGTACCAAGGTCTGCTGAAACAGGACCAATATCAATTGTAAATAAATATAAACGGGAATTTGTGTCGGAGGAGATACTCAAGCCACAATATTATGAAGCAAAAGTTACAGAATGGCCTGCCGAAATACAACGAGGTAAACCCTTTATGTTGAAAGGTGAAAACCTCGACTTGCTGAAAGAAGTTAAACTTGCTGGAAAAGTTGTCAGCGTTTTTGGATCGGCAGCACCCGACAAAGTATCTTACACTTCATCAGGTGTTGAAATGGGTGAAACTGCCATTATTGAAGTAACACCAAAAACCGGCGACAAACAGGCCTCGCCCGAAATTGCTGTTGTTGCGCCTAAAACAACTTACAATCCAAAGCAAACGCTGAAGATTGTCGATTTCGATTCGCCGTATGTTGTTGACCCGGGCGATGCTGCAGGCAGTTGCAGTTACGCCGAAGTTCCGGGTTTCTTCGGTAAAGGCTTTGAAGTCAAAGCGTCACAAGGTAACGGCTGGAACGGTATCTACTTAAAAATTGAAAGCGACAACGGCGGAAAAGGATTCGACCTCTCGACCTATACACACCCGTGTTTCACCATTCTTGTCAATACAAACGGAAGCTTCGGATATGTGCAGCCGATTATAACAGCGGGCGGAAAATTTGAAGACAAACATTTAACCGGCGCATTTGGCTATGGCGACGACTACAAAGTGAAAACCAATGGTTGGGAATGGCGTTCTTATGATCTTGAAGCGATGGGATTCTCGGCAGCAAAAGGAAATCTCGATAAGTTTGGTATTCAGTTCCGCGGTGGGAATGTTGGTAACGGAAATTCTGATGCTTACTACATTGCTGTTGACCAGGTTTTAATTACAGATGGACCGGTCAACCCAACAACGGCATGGAATTGCGAAGCTCCCGCTTCAGTTGAAATGACCAACTGGAAACTGGCTTCCGCTAATCCGGCATTTACAGGCTACATGCAAGGCGATTCGTATGCCACAGCTACAGGAATTTCAACCGGCTGGAACGACAAACTGGGCCGCGCTGCCTGGAACGTGAAAGCACTTGACCCGGCAGTTTATGCCAACGGAATCTGGATGAACTTCCTGCTGAATACCGGCGACAAACAAGGCTACTTCCAGTTCGACTTTGGCTCGGGATGGATGCACTTTACAAAATCGCAGGGTTACGGCGACGACTATAAGTTTGTTCCCACCGGAAACAAATGGGTTTGGCGCTCAGTAAGAATTATCCCCGGAGAAGGCGACCTGAAAAACTTCGACGCCACAAAAGATTTCACCATGGACATTCAACTCTATGGCGGAAATATTGGCAACGGAACTCCAATTGAAGTAAATGTGGATTATTTCATATTCACAACTGTTCCGCTCGACCCGAATCTTGTGACTGAATAACAAAAAAGGAACCCGGTATATTTGCTGCGGGAAATATAACGGGTTCCAACTGTTTCGCATAGATAGTTATTAGTTTGATTAGTGGAGAAACCCTCCATACTTAACTGTTTGGAGGGTTTTACTAATTTTTGGCACCATTGAAAATCAACTTAACGATGAAACAAAATATCATTTTACCAGTTGTTGTTTTTCTGATTTACCTTCTCAGCCCATTTGCCTCAAAAGCCCAGCTTCCGGCCGGTTACAAGGGCAATCCATTCCGCGATTCGGTTTATATTTCCGGCGCACAGCTCGTTCCCGGACGGGTTGAACTGGCATATTACGACCTTGGCGGCGAAGGCATTGCCTACCATGATGTTACACCCGAAAACGAAGGCTCGAAATTAAACCGCGAAGTACACGATTATGGTAGCCACTGGCGACCGGGAATTACCGCTTACACCGCATTCTTCCGTGAAAACGAGGGCGTGGATATTTCATACACAAAAGACTGGGCCGACTTTAACCATTCAAATAAAGTCGATCCGAAAGTCAACCAACTGTATATTGGCTGGGAGGATGACGGCGAATGGACCAACTACACTTTGAATGTGATTAAACCCGGCAAATACCGGATTATTACCGTTTATGGCAACAAGGACAATGGTTCCGAATTGTGGGTCAACAATCAATTTGCAACAAAGCTTTTTTTGCCCGAAGATACCGGTAATTGGCATTACTGGACACAGGCAACCGTGGGCGAAATTATTTTCCCAACTTCAGGTTTAAACCTGCTTACACTGAAATACAACAAAGGCTCCAACCTGGCGTATCTCGACTTTTTGCTAATCGAGGAATTGCCCAAAACGAAATAATTCTGAACTCCAATTAACAAACTGATGAAACATCTGTCATTTAAGATATTTTTCCTTTTTACAGCCTTAGCTGTTTTAGCCGGGAATGCTTATTCTCAGGCAAATTTCAAACTGATTGCCCCTCGAAACGGGATGACAATCACCAACAACATGCCTAATCTTTTGTGGCAAAAAACCGATTGCGATCACTACGAAATCTGGATCGATGGAATTAAAATGGGAAATGTTCCTTCAACTCAAAATGCATACGTCTCTTTCCCCTTATCCTTCGGAAAGCACAACTGGAAAGTTGTTGCTGTTAGTTCAAAAGAAAGAAAGCAATCGAATACTCAGGAAATAAACATTAATGATGCTCCGCTTTCTGATGTTCCGGAAAGTTCGCAGCTCATTCGTAAAGGCTGGAAAGTGAAGTCTTCTGCTGAAGTTGGAATGAACGGTGCAAAACTCTCCGGTTCAGGAATAAATACTAAAACTTGGGCAAACACAAGTCTTCCGGTTACAGTATTAACAGCGTTGGTGCGTAATGGCATTTACCCAAATCCGTACATTGGCACTAATAACATGTTGATTCCCGACATTAGCGACGAATACAACAAACAGTACAACCTACTGAAATACAGCCATATAAAAAACACAAATCCCTGGAAACAGCCCTACTGGTTTCGGAACGAATTTAAGGTTTCAGCAGAATTAACAGGAAAACAAATCTGGCTCAACTTTGGCGAAATCAATTACAAAGCGCAGGTTTGGCTCAATGGAAAACTTCTTGCCGACACCACCGAAATGGTAGGAATGGAGCGTACTTTCAGGTTCGATGTTACCTCTTTTCTAAAAAAAGAAGCTAAAAATATTCTGGCCGTTGCAGTGTGGCCACCCAATCATCCGGGCACACCGGCAACCGAGCCGCTGACACCGCTCTCCGACCCAGGGCAAAACATGGCCGACGGAATGCTTGCCCGCGACTACACCAAATGGGATGCGCTGGGCTGGGACTGGCAACCGGCCATTCGCGACCGCGACATGGGAATTACCGAAGATGTGTTTCTTTCGATAACAAACGATATTGAAATTGAAGATTTGTATATCACCTCAAAACTCCACCTGCCCGACACAACAACCGCGGAAATCGCCATTTCAGCCAGCCTTGTTAACCATTCTGATTTTGAAAAGGAAGGTGTGATGAAAGTTGTGGTAAAAAACGGCAACGATGAAATTGCTTTTGAAGAGCCGTACAAAATTGAACCCCATTCGGTAAAAGAATTTTACTGGGATAAAAACAATGCAAAAGCGCTGCGCATCCAAAACGCCAAACTCTGGTGGCCTTTTGGTTATGGTGCGCAAAACCTTTACACTGCAACGCTTTCAGCCGAAACCCAACCCAATGACAAAGTTAATGCAACCGAAACTTTTGGCATCCGCAAAGTGGAAACGTACATCGGTGCAAAAGAACGGGTAATTAAAATAAACGGTCGCGAAATTTACCCGAGAGGCGGCAACTGGGTAATCGATATGATGTTGAACTGGAATGCTTCGCGCTACGAAAAAGAGATTTTGCTCACCCGCAACGCCAACCTCAACATGCTTCGGGTTTGGGGACCGACAGGTGTTGCACCAAAAGCACTCTACGAAGCAGCCGATAAATATGGCATTTTGATGTGGCAGGATTTTCTGAACGACTTTTGGGGAACTTTTAAAAATACACCCGGTTTTCAGCCTGAAATTACGTTGTATGAAAAAGCCACCACCGGCATTGTGAAAAAGCTGAGAAACCATCCGTCGCTTATTATCTGGTGTGGCGGAAACGAGGGCGTTAATCCGCGCGAAGAACTCATTCTTTCGATTCTGAAAAATCACGACAGCCGCGACTCCCGGTTTTACCTGAAACAGTCGGATGGCGATGGTTTGCACGGTGGCGGACCATACCACACGCTCGAACCCAAAGACTACTTCTCGCATCCCAAATTAAATGGTTTCAGCAGCGAAATTGGCCCAAGCGGAATTCCGCCTCTGCAAAGCATGGGAAAATTTATGCCCGAAATGGGTAAAACATGGGCTCCGGGCCGCTTTCCGCTCGATGGAGTTTGGGCATACCACGACGCCAACAACTGGCCCGGAGACGACAGCCGGAAATTTACTTCGTATGACGATATGCTTCGCAAATATTACGGTGCGCCTGATACAACTGAGGTTGTAAAAGCAGTTGAAAACTACATCGAAAAATGCCAGCTCATCAATTTCGACGTTTATCGTGCCGCCATCGAATCAATCAACCGTCAGTTGTGGTCGAATGCCAGCGGCATTTTGCTCTGGAAATCGAATTCGAGCTGGCCAAGTATTACCTGGCAGGTTTACGACTGGTACCTGCAAACCAATGCCGGTTATTACGGTGCAAAAAAAGCCGGAAGCAGTTTTCATGTTCAGCTCAATCGCAACGACAACAGTGTTTCGGTGCTCAACCTGCAAAACCAAAATCATGTTGAAATCATGGTTAAAGCAACGCTTTTCGATTTGTATATGAAAACCGTTTGGAGCGAAACAAAAACGCTGAACGCCGGTGCAAATTGCTCTGTATTTTCGGGCATCACAGTTCCTGAAAGCCCGTCAACCCAATTTCTGAAACTGTCTGTAACAGGCGCTGCGGGGGAAATTCTGGCTGAAAACTTTTACTGGCTGAATGAACAGAATGATTATAAAGCGCTGAACAGCCTGCATGAGCCAAAGCTGGATGTTGCTGTCTCAAACGTTTCAAATTCCGGAAACTACAAATTTCAGGTTCTGGTAAAAAACATGGGGCAATCGTTGACGTTTATGCTGAACCTCAAGCTGGTCGGTAAAGATTCGAAACAGGAGATTTTACCGGCATTCTGGAGCGACAACTACATCTGTTTACTGCCCGGCGAAAGCAAAACACTGGAGGTAGAAATACTGCCCGACGATTTAACCGAAACGCCGGTTTTAGAATACGCAACCTATGGCAACGTAAAAAAAACTATCGTAGAAATCGAATAAACCTGATAATAAATAAATGATAATGAGAAATTTAGTTTTGAAGATATTTTTTGCTGCACTGTTTTCAAGCTGCTTTTTACCTGCTTTCACACAAACCATCGGGCAAAATAACTGGCCCATCATCACCCGCAAAGGCGACCAGCTTTTTGAGGGCGACAAACCTTTTCGCTTCATGGGAATGGCAGCACCAAACATTCAGGCGAACGAAAACCAGGTGCAGGTTGACCGTACCAACCGTTTCCCCGACGAATACGAAATCAGCGATATTTTAGATGGAATCCGCCGCACGGGAGGACGTGCCACACGCACTTTTTCGCTGTCGGTTTACCACCCCGATGACAATGGAATGCCCGTCTATTTCAGTGGCCACAGGCAGTACAACGAAGAAGCTTTTCAATGCCTCGACCGTGTGATTGCGCTGGCTCACAAATACGATGTGCGGTTGATTATTCCGTTTATTGCTTCGCAGTCGTTCCCCAGTGTGCGCGGCGTTGATGAGTTTTCGGCTCTGGCCGGAAAGCCCAAAGGTTCGTTCTGGACCGATGCGGAGCAAAAAGCCGATTTCAAACATTTTCTCGACTTTATTCTGAACCGGAAAAACACGGTGAACGGCATTATTTATAAAGACGACCCGGCAATTCTGGCCTGGCAACTGGGCAACGAGTTCGGAAGCTATCCTGGCGATCGTGGTCTGAAATACGACGAGTGGTCACCTAAAATTCAGGAATGGTGTGTGGAAATGGCGGCATACATCAAGAAAATTGATCCGAATCATTTGGTGATGGAAGCCGGTGGAGTCGACCGGGAAGCGATGATTGCCAATCCGAATATCGATGTTATCAGCGATCATTTGTACGAGTATTGGAACAAAATGAGCGGAAAACCTTGGCGGCTGGCGCCCATAGCGCTCGAATCGTACAACCAGTGCAAAGGGCGCAAACCGCTGATTGTCGATGAATTCGGGCTGGGAACAACCGAAAATATAAGGGAACTGATGAAAACCATCCGCGAAACCGGCATTGTTGGCGGACTAATGTGGAGCATCCGCAGTCATCGTCGCGACGGAGGCTGGTATTACCACAACGAAGGTGGCACACCCGTAAACTCGTTTCATGTTCCCGGTTTTTCTGCCGGATTTACTTACGACGAAGTACGCCTGCTCGAATTGTTGCGAAAGGAAGCTTATCTCATTCGTGGCATTCCGGCTCCTGAAGTGGAAAAACCGGCACCGGCACCGGTTCTATTCGTGAAAAAAGATGGATTTACCTGGCGTGGGTCAACAGGGGCCTCATTTTACACCATCGAACGAGCCCAATCACCCAAAGGTCCGTGGAAGGTACTGACAACCGGGCTCGAAGATTCGGTGCTGTCGGAGGTTGCAAAATTTGAAGCTTCGCCAGAAGCCTCTGAACCACTCACCCTGTTTGCCGACGAGTGGGCCGAACCCGGAGAAACCTGGTACTATCGCATCAAAGGCGTGAATGTGGCCGGTGATTCAGGATGGTCGGAAATTTTAAAAGTTCAGAAATAATCAATCAGTAAATGAATATGTATAAACCAGATAGCAATCGATATGCCGAAATGGAGTACCGTCGCTGCGGGAAAAGCGGACTCAAACTGCCGGCCATCTCGCTGGGCTTGTGGCACAATTTCAGCGACATGGATGTTTTCGACAATTTTCAGCAAATCGTCTGGAAGGCATTTGACAGTGGAATCACCCATTTCGATTTAGCCAACAATTATGGGCCGCCTCCAGGCTCGGCCGAAAAAAACTTTGGGCTGATTCTGAAAAACGATTTAAAAGCTTATCGAGACGAATTGATTGTTTCGACCAAAGCGGGATATGATATGTGGCCCGGACCTTACGGAAACTGGGGTTCGCGAAAATATTTACTTTCCAGCCTCGATCAAAGTCTGAAACGGATGAAACTCGACTACGTGGATATTTTTTATTCGCATCGTCCCGATCCTGAAACACCGCTCGAAGAAACGATGGGCGCCCTCGATCAGGCCGTCAGAAGTGGAAAAGCCTTGTATGCCGGTATTTCCAATTATCCGGCTGAAAAAACCGCGCAGGCAGCCAAAATCCTGAAAGACATGGGAACTCCTTGTCTGATTCATCAGCCCAAATATTCAATGTTCGAACGTTGGGTGGAAAGCGGATTGCTGGATGTACTCGAAGAATCCGGAATGGGGTGCATTGCTTTCTCGCCGCTTGCGCAAGGGCTGCTCACTAATAAATACCTGGGCGGAATTCCTACCGGTTCACGAGCCGAGAAATTGCACGGGGCATTAAGTTCGGCCCAAATAACACCCGAAAAACTGAAACAGGTGGAATCGCTCAACAAAATAGCCGTCAGTCGCGAACAATCGCTGGCACAAATGGCCATTGCATGGCTGTTGAAAGACAACCGCATAACTTCGGTTTTAATTGGTGCAAGCAGTGTAGCACAACTCGAAGACAACCTGCAGGCTCTGAAAAAGAAGCAATTCGGCAACGCGGAACTTCAGCAAATTGAAAAAATCATTCAATCGTAAACAGCAAAAATATGACACAAATAAAAAAAGCAATTCAGGTAGCATTTCTGATGGGTGTGCTGCTTTTTCAATCGCCGGAAATTTTTTCGCAACCACTTGTAAACGCAAACGCAACGGCACCGGCCAGGGAACTAAAAGCTTTTCTTGATTCAATAAAAGGGAAAAAAATCATTTCAGGGCAAGCATTTGAAGATGTGAACGAAAATTGGCTAAGCATTATCGCAAATGCCAGTGGTGGCAAACAGCCGGCTATCATGTCGCTTGATTTTATGAATTCGTCGCCTCTGCGGGTTTCCATGGGAACCAACCCCGATGCCACAACCGACAAAGCCATCGACTGGGTGAAAAACAAAGGAGGATTGCTTGAAATGCATTGGCACTGGGATGCTCCCAGTAAAGTTACCGGTGATAAATGGCAGGCCTTTTACACCAAAAACACTTCATTCGATGTAGCTGCTGCCATGAACGATGTCAATTCAGAAGACTATAAATTGCTGGTTCGCGATATCGATATTGTTTCCGAACGCTTGCTTCGTCTTCAAAACGAAGGCATTGCATTGTTGTGGAGGCCACTGCACGAAGCCGAAGGAAAATGGTTCTGGTGGGGAGCCAAAACCGGCGATGCCTGCAAAAAACTTTACCGGATGATGTATGACAGAATGGTGAATTATCACAAAATCAACAACCTGATCTGGGTTTGGAACAGTTATGGAACAACCAAAGAAAACTGGTATCCCGGCGACGATGTAGTGGATATTATCGCCTGGGATTATCCCGATTACAATGCGCAAACAGGGTCGTGGAGCCAGTATCAACAATTATTTGGAACGAAAGGAAAACTGTTTGCTTTGGGCGAAAGTGGCGAACTTTTTAATCCTGAACTGTTGCCGCAGCAACCCTGGCTTTACTTCATCACCTGGGCTTATATGATCAAAGATCCCAGCCAGCAGAATGGCAAAAATACTGCCAGTTGGATCAATATGGTATTCAACGATTCGAGGGTATTAACCCTGGATGACCTGCAGCCTGGATTGAAAGCGAAAGCCGGAACATCGCAGATACTGGAAGACAAGGATGGGAATGGTAAAGAATGGGTTACACTTGATGCAAGCGAAAGTTCCACCCAAACAGGTCAGATTGTTTCTTACAACTGGTCGGTATTGGGAGTTGAAGTTGCAACCGGCGCAAAAGCCAGTGTTGAGCTGCCCCTGGGTATCCATGAGGTTTTACTCACCGTAAAAACCAGCACCGGCGAAACAAAAACTGCTAAAGTAATTATCACAGTAAAAGCAGCCAGCCTGAGCAAAAAAAAAAGTTTTATAGCCTCATCAACAGAAGCTAATCTTGGAAATGTTGCTTCTAACGCGGTTGATGGTGATTATACCACGCGATGGTCGAGTGTGTATTCCGATCCGCAATGGTACCAAATCGACCTGGGTGCAGTCTGTTTGATTAACCAGGTTACAATAAGCTGGGAAACCGCTTCCGCAAAAAGTTATACAATTGAAGTCTCTGGCGACGGTTTAAGCTGGAACACCATCGCCGCTAAATCAAATATGCCGGCAGGTGCGAGAACCGACGATATCAAAGGATTGAGCGCCAGCGGTCGATATATCCGGATGTATGGAACAGAGCGAACTTCACAATGGGGATATTCTATTTTTGAATTCGAGGTATTTGGAACCGATTCGAACACCACAGGCATTTTCAATGCAGAAATGAACAGCTTGAAGTTGTACCCTAATTTCATCCGTAGGACGGAAACACTTCAGATTGAATGTACTTCCGACTTGATCAGCTCAAATTTCAGGATTTACAATTTAAGCGGACAAGTAGTCAAACAGGGCAAGTTTGTTGAAAACATCACCAGCCTGAATATCGACGAATCATTTAGTCCGGGGATGTATATTTTAAAAGGAAGTGGATTCGGGTTACAACCGATGAAATTTGTAGTCAGTAACTAAAAAGCTTTTGAAGTAACCCAACTTGGCAATCAGAACAACCAATTAATAATCAAAATACAACCAAATGAATAATTTGAAAATCAGCATTGTTGCAATACTCATGCTTTTGCTGACTATGAACTTACAGGCGCAGATTATAAAATCGAGATGCCTGAATTCAAAGGTAAATCAATTTCAGAAAGCCGAATGGAAGGTTGAATTGAGGGCGGAGTGGAACAATCCTTATGCAGATTCAGAAGTGGCACTCGATATGAATATTACTTCTCCTTCGGGCAAAAAACTGATGCTCCCCTGTTTTTACGAATCGGGTAAAAGTGGCGGCGAATCAATATGGAAAGCCCGTTTTGCTGCGCGCGAAACCGGAAAATACAGTTATCATTTCGAACTGAAAAAAAACGGCAAGGTTGTTTCTGCTTCTGCAAAAGAGCAATTCACCGTAAAATCTTCCGATTCAAAAGGTTTTCTTTCGGTCAACGATTTGTGGACTTTCCGCTACGACAATGGCGAACTTTTCCGCGGAATCGGTGAAAATATCTGCTGGGAATCGCGTGACGAAGACGACTCGAAATATTTCGAAAACCTGCACGAGGACAAGCGTTTCAACTACGATTATATGCTGAAAAAACTTTCAGCAAACAATGGTAATTTTTTTAGGGTGTGGATGATTTACTGGAACCTGCCGGTTGATTGGAAGACCGTAAAAAACAATTCGCGCTACCAAAATACCACCTCGCCTTACAACGAAAGCGGCATGAAACGGATGGACTGGCTGGTAAATCTTTGCGACTCACTGGGAATTCACATGATGCTGGCACTGGAAAGCCACGTGGGTTACATGGGCGATGGCTGGAACATGAGCAGCTACAATGTGGCCAACGGAGGTCCGGCAAAAACGCCGCTCGAATTTTTTACACTGTCCGAAGCAAAACAACAGTACAAAAACAAATTGCGCCTGATGGTAGCCCGTTATGGCTACAGCCCTTCGATTGCAGCGTGGGAATTTTTCAACGAAATAGACAACGCCATGTACGCCGGGAAACCCGAAGACAAAATTCCGGATGAAGTAATTACAGCCTGGCACGACGAAATGAGTACCTACCTGAAAGAAACTGACCCTTATCAACACATGGTTACCACAAGCATTTCGCACCGTGATGTTGCCGGAATGAACGACCTGAAAAACATTGACATCAACCAGAAACACATTTACAAGAATACGTCTGCCATTCCTGAAACAATTAACAGCTACACACAAAAACACCACAAACCCTATGTGATTGGCGAATCCGGTTACGAGTGGGACTGGAGCAAAAACTTCAACGATTTTGCCGAGGAGATGGATGGGGATTTTAAACGCGGTCTGTGGCTGGGAACGTTCAGCCCGACACCGGTTTTGCCGATGAGCTGGTGGTGGGAATTCTTCGAAAACCGCGGAATGATGAGCTATTTTAAACCAGTGAGCCAAATCAACCGGATGATGCTTGAAGCCGGAAAAGGTGAATTCGAATCGTTTGCGGTAAAAACCAATCGTGATGCGGTTCAGGCTTTTGGCGTTCGCTGCGGTGAAAAAAGTTTCGTGTACCTGTATAATTCAGGAGAAACTTCCGAAGGCATCCAATTAAGCGGAATAGAAACGCCAAAAGGAAAAGTAAGAATGAGTCTTTTTCACTGCGAAACCTGCACAACCAGCAAATTAAGTTGTACTGTCAATCCTGACAAAAGCCTGATGATTGGTGAAATAAAACTTCCGTCAAAAGGAAATACCATTTTGTTTTGGGAGTGAATCATTCAAATCGGAATAAAGAAAACCTACATAAAATAAACCTGAAAAATCAACGATTATGAAACCAGCAAAATCCTTTAAAAACTTTAATCCTCATTCCGGAAAGCTTTTGGCAACAACTGTTTTCATCCTTTTATATTCAACCCTGAAAAGCTTTTCGCAACCCGAATGTATGCCATGGGGAAATATCCGAAGTTTCCATGTTGATGGTGAGAAAATGGTCTTCGAAACTTCCATCCGCTCGGTAAAACCCGACTGGCAAAGTTGTATTTCTTCGGAAAGGTGCAACTGGCAGGGCGAGCAAACCTATTCGTTCGATGAAAAAGTTACCCGTATGTCGCACTTTTTGCAGGCGTTGCCGCTAAATTATGCGGTAACAACCACCGAAACCGGACCCAATTCGGTAGTGCAGGAAATACTTGTCGATGCCACTGCCGCCATCGAGCAGGCCGGTACTTACTACTGTTTCGAGGTTTTAGGGAGCGATTTTGTTGGTGGTACCATCGAAATTTATTCGGGTAAATCGAAACGAGGTTCTGCTGACTTAAAAGCAGCGCTGCCAGCAGGTAAAACCGAATACATCAGGGCAAAAGGAAACCGGATTGTTGTAAAATCGGCTACCCGCGAGTATGAAGTGATTGCCGGAAACAACACCGAAATCTTCGTCAGGCAAAGTCATATCGACAGGCCGAACCACCTGAACGACCCGCTGCCGGTGAAAAAGTTTGTTGCCACTGACCCTTTGCAACCTGTTGCCCCGTACCATATTTATTTTACTGCAATTGACGGAAACGCTGCAAAAGGCGATAAAAGGACGCTGAAATATACCATCAATGTTAAGGGCCCTGTTGACAGGGAAGAGGTGAAGATTGCCATCGACCCGACAAAACCCGGCAGGCCTTTTAAGGGAGTTGGAAGTAATTACCGGGTTCACAATGTAGCTGCTGACTCGGCAGTTGTGAATTATTGCCTGAACAACATCAGGGTTTCGTG
>CAZXVT010000023.1:0-39212 GCA_964644015.1 uncultured Maribellus sp. | reverse complement strand
ACTCCGGACTTCCAACTCCGGACTTTCCCTGAACTTTTCAGCAAAATTATTGTTCGGTTTTGAAAAACAAATGCAAATCGCCATTTTTGCGCAAATTTTAATGAACGATGGGTGGAATTATCATAAAATCACAGGAACAGATTGACGGAATCAGAAAAAGCAGCAGGCTTGCCGCCGAAGCGCTTGATTTTGCTTTGCAATTTGTACAACCAGGAATTTCCACAGGTTTTATCGATCAGAAAATTGAAGAGTTTATTCTTTCTCACGGAGCAGTTCCGGCTACAAAAGGATATAATGGCTACCCGAAATCATCCTGTATTTCGCCCAATAACGTGGTTTGTCACGGAATTCCTTCAGAAAACACCATTTTAAAGGAAGGCGATATTATTAATATTGATGTGACCACCATATTGAATGGTTATTATGGCGATACTTCGCGCATGTTTTTTGTGGGAGAGGTTTCTGATGATGCTCAGAAACTTGTTGATGCAACTTTACATTGTCTGAAACTGGGTATCGAACAGGTGAAACCGGGGAATTATTTTGGGAATATAGGATTTGTGATTAACCGTTATGCCATTTCAAAAGGTTACAGTGTGGTGTATGAGTTTTGTGGTCACGGTGTGGGAGTTGATTTTCACGAGGAACCCCAGGTTGATCACGCAGCGCGTAGAAATACGGGCGCATTGATGAAACCCGGAATGATTTTTACCATCGAACCCATGATTAACCAGGGAAAAGCCCGGACAATGGTTGACAAACACGACGGCTGGACCGCCCGTACCGTGGATAATAAACTTTCGGCGCAATTTGAACACACTGTTCTTGTAACACCCACCGGCTGCGAAGTGTTGACCGATGTTCACAACGAGTTTCCGGTAACATAAAAAAAGCGCGGGCCGCGACCCACGCTTCAAACACTCTTCCCTGCTGTCTTTCTCCCGTTTTATTGTTTCAGGCTTTGTTTATTTCCAATTGTAGTTTTTAAACATCCAGGCTTCCAGTTTCATGGCCGGTTCTTTCGTAACCGCACGGATCATATATTTAGTAGTCGAAACCTCGAAAAACAATTTTTTCTCATCATCCGGTGAATTTGCCACTACAGTATTTTTTTCTTCAAAGTTTTTTGTATCCATCATCCAATCTTCAATGGTCAATTCTTCGTCCGATACGGTTTCAAACGCAACCGGAGCTGCTTCAAAGTTTTCAGTTTTTGTCATCCATGCTTCAACATGCATTGGTTCTTCGGTTTCAACAGTAAGAAATGCTGCGAGTGTTGCTTCGGTGCCGGTGGCCGATTTTGCAGAAGCATTAGTATTTGTATTTAATACCCCTGCAAAAGCCATTTGGTTTTTCAGGTTGTTTTCGAAATCAGGTTTTAAAGCACCCTGTGCATTTACACTGAATCCCAATACTGCGAAAATTAATCCTGTGGTTATTGCTTTGAGGTTTGTTTTCTGAACATTGTTTGTTGTTTTCATGACTTGTTTCTCCTTGTTTGTTTAATTGTATTCTGAACTTGTTTCTGTTTCTGTTTTTTTGTTTTCTGTCTTTAAGACGCCTGCTTTTTATTTTCGTTACATTTTTAAAGAACTATTTTTAAAACTGTACTTTAATATACATTGAAATATGTATTGCAAATATATAAATAAAAACAAATACCATGCAATACATAGTACTAGAAATATTTTAATTATTTTTCATGAATTATATTATCTATCAAAATATCAGTTGTTTGATAGATTAAAAAAATCTGCATCGAAACTGAAATTTTCAATTTAGTGACGCTTGTGGGGGCTATTTGTGGCAATTTTTGTGGTTAATATTTCATAATACAGCGATTAAGTTGCCGGAAATTTTAATTATTCGGGTCCCCGTTTCAGGCTGAATCAATAAATTTTATCTTTGCAACCGGTAAAAATTAATATCTGATTGAAAGATGTCGCTGATAATTGAAGAAAAAGACCTGGCCAAATTTATCATGGTGGGCGACCGTGTGCTGGTGAAACCCAAAAATCCATCGGGGAAAACAAAAACCGGTTTGTACCTGCCGCCAACTGTAACCGAAAACGAACAGATTCAGAGTGGTTACATTGTAAAAGTGGGACCGGGCTATCCCATTCCGGCGGTAATTGAAAGCGACGAAGCCTGGAAAGATAAAAAGGATGAAATCAAATACATTCCGCTGCAAACGCAGGCAGGCGACCTGGCCATTTACCTCAGCAAAAGCGGTTACGAAATTGAGTTTAACAACGAAAAATACATCATCCTGCCGCACTCGTCGGTTTTGATGATAATCAGGGATGAGAATTTGTTTGAATAGGATTTGAGTTAAAAATAATGTCCTTTGAGCGAGGCTACAACAAGTTTTTCTCCTTCAACTTTATAAACGTACCGATGTTCACTGCTGATTCTGCGCGACCAATAGCCGGTAAGTTCATGCTTTAATGCTTCTGGTTTTCCGATTCCTTCGAACGGACTTTCACTAATTGCTTTTGTAAGTTCAAGTATTTTTTTCAGTACAGATTTATTCCTGCTTTTAATCCAGAAATCAAGGTGTTCCTTTGCTTTTTGGAGTATAAGTTATTTGCATAGGGTTTTGAGTTCGTCCAATGATATGTCAATGCCTTTACCCTCATCCAAATCTTTTTCGCCCTGTTTTATCATAGCAACAAAATCAGGATTATACGAGGAGGTAACATCCACTGTTTTCGAAATTTTGTATTTGATTTTAAAGGCCTTGAAAACAGCTTTTATCGCTTCAATTTGTGCGGCATCTTCAGTATAGGCGGTAATGTTTATTGCTTTCATAATTAATGAAGTAAATCATTTGTCAAAATTAAAGGAAATAAGTTAGATAACAAGTGATACTTTTTAAACCCTCGCATAATCCAAATTTGATGCCCGTGAATTAGTATTTCTCAAAACCCTCAAAAGGTACCCCAAAAATGTTATGTTATAAAACAAGTTCTGCAAAAAAAATTGTAATTACCAATTAAACAGTGCGTTGTAAAAAAAAAGCAGATTTTTTGAAAAATTTGCCCCTTGTTTTGTAAAATATTTTGATTTAACTTGCCTTGCATAAACCCCTGACTTCGTACCCCGAAGCAGGAAAAAACCAAAAGTTGAAACATTATCAAGATAAAAGTTAAATACCATGAAAACAATTTTAAGAATCAATTTTGTTGGGCTCGTTTTAGTTAGTTTATATTTTTCTTCATTTTCTCAGCCGGCAACCGGGATAAAAATTGGAACAAATTACACAATCTACCCCGACAACGATATAACCAATTTTTCGCCTAAGATCGGATTTCAATTGGGTTATGCCTGGAGAGTAGAACTTAATGACATGTTAGCTCTTTCAATAGAAGGAATGTTTACCCAAAAATCGGCAAATGTTGAGACTATCATTGAAGAGATGAACATTCATCTTAGTGATGACAGGAAAGCAAATTACCTTTCAGCGCCAATTGGCATAAACTATAAACTAAACAATGTTTACGTCGGCTGCGGATACGAATTCGGGTATTTGATTTCTGGAAATCTGCCGGTTAACACTTACGACCACGCGCTTTTTTTACAGGCAGGATATAATCTGAAATATTTTGATATTGTGCTGAAATATGCAGGAACATTAAACAAGGAGCCGGGAGGTACAGTTGTTTATTTTTCTGGCATGGGTCAATATTATGCTCCAAAAGCAAATACTTTGCAGCTTTCACTTATTGTTAATCTTGGTAAAAAATGAGGAATTAGATAACCTGCTGAAACATAAATCACGGGTATGAAAAAACTGAATTCTTTCATTATCGCTTTTATTTTTTTTGCTTCGGGATGTATCTCGGACTACGACGGAACTTTATCTGACACAGACTCGATACCGGTGCTAAACGCTGTACTTTACACCGATTCAATATTGGCCTTAAATCTTACATGGTCAAATCATCCGCAGAAATTGGAATATGAACCCATTTCAGGTGCTAAATTTGTTCTGAAGAAGAATGGATTTTTTATTTCTTCTATTCACAGTTTTAACAGCGATGGAACTTATTTTTTCAACGACACATGTTTGAACGGTGATAAATATGATATTGAAGTTCTGATTCAGGGATATCCTAAACTAATCTCACATACTGTAATTCCATATAAACCAATAATTTCGATTGAGAAAAAAGAGGGAGAGAACAACCAGCGACCTGCCGAAGTTTTCGAATTGGATGTAACTGATATCAGCAAAGAAATTAATGCCCTTTATGTATTTCTTTTCATTAAAGGAATGGATTATAATGGAACTTTCAATTGGGAACAAAGAGGAGTTTATTGTGATTCGCCATTTGCCGACCCATTCAACCGGTTTTATGATTCATGGGCACCCGGAAGTTTTTCTTATGAATATGAATCATTTGTAAGGTTTCCCGCAGAAAATCTTGTTGATGGCAGTTTACATACCCGGCTTGCTTTTTTTGGAGAAAGGGAAACCACCCGATTTTATGTGATTGCCGCCACCAAAGAATACGACCTTTATTATAAAGGAGGTTATTTGCAACGCTCTTTTAATCCTGAGGTAAATCTGCCATTTACTTATCAACCAATCTTTTTGCCAACCAATATCTCAGGAGGTGCGGGGATTTTTTCAGGGATTGACCTTAGTTTGTTTGAGTTTCAAGGAGAAATGTAAATTCAAATTATGCAAACCCGGTTATACATTTTGCTTTTTTATTTGTTGTTGAATCTGACGGCATCAGCACAAAATACAGTGAAAGTGTTTGGGGTTGTCAGCGATGCCGAAACGGCTGAATTACTACATTCGGCAACAATTAAAACTACATTTGGTACTCAGGTTGGAGCAATCTCAAATGTGTATGGATATTATTCATTAAACATACCACAAAACGAACCAATAGAAATTCAAGTATCATTTGTTGGCTACAGAACCCAGAAAATCCTGTTGATGCAAAGTGCTGATACAATGCTTAATATTTTGCTGGTTCCGGGGATTGAACTTGATGAATACACGGTTTCGGCGAACAAAAATACCTTCAGCAGTAAAACCCAAATAGGACAATTGGTTTTAACAGGTGAAGCAATAAAATGGGCTCCTTCATTGGCAGGAGAGAGCAATATAATGTCAGTTTTAAAAAACCTGCCTGGTGTGAGCGCTGGAAAGGAAGGAAGTTCCGAGCTTTTTGTGAGGGGTGGTTCACACGACCAGAATCTTATATTACTCGATAAATCACCGGTTTACAACCTGAATCATGCCTTTGGTTTATTATCTGTTTTTAACAGTTCCGCAATAAAGAATGTTTCTCTCTTCAAAGAGGGTATTCCTTCTGAATTTGGAGGAAGACTTTCTTCGGTTTTGGATGTTGCCGTGAAAGAGGGAAATCGAAGGAATTACACTGGCGATTTCACTATTAGTACTGTTGCTGCTACTGCTACTGCTGAAGGTCCAATAGTAAATGACAAAGCTTCATTCCTGATTTCAGCCCGGCGCAGTTGGCCCGATATTTTGGTAACAGGTATTACAGCAGGCAATCAGAACGACATGGTACTTGGGTACTATTTTATGGATATCAATGCAAAAACAAACTTTTCAGTAAGAAAGAGGCACCATTTTTATATTAGTTACTATACAGGTCAGGACAAGCTATTTGCAAAAAGTGATGTTGCCGGCCAAAAAAGTAAAATGGAACAAGGTTGGGGAAATACTATTGCTTCTGCAAGGTATCAATCTGTTTCAGGTAAAGGGGCATTTAATGATGCTGTGTTTTACTACAGTTCTTTCAATGAATTTGATTCTTATGGAATTAATACATCAGAAAATACAGCAAAACAGCAAAACAAGTCGGAATTGAATGAATTTGGTTTTAAAACGAGCAGGGAATTTAGCATCGTTAATTATTTCAAATTTAAGTTTGGCACAGATGGTTTAGTGCGTTCAATTCAGCCACCGTTTAAAGTTTCGGAAGAAAACGGGAGTAGTAGTGAGATTAAGAAAGCTGAACCAGTGCATCAAAAAGAAATGGCTGTTTTTGCATCGACTGAGTATTCAACGAAAAGGTTTGACATTGATTTCGGTTTTCGAACAAGCTGGTTTGGTGAGCAATTGTTGGACTATTTTTCTTTGGAACCCCGATTGTCAGTTTACTATCATTTAACAAATTCCTTTTCAGTTAAGGCAGGGGCCATGCGCAATACCCAATCTGTTTATGCAATGCCTAAAAGTGTTCAGGGAATGCCCGGTTATACATGGCTGCCAACAACCGGTTATCTTAAACCCCAGTCGTCTTGGCAAACTTCTATAGGTTTTAACTGGCAAAAGAGTAAAATTAACTTTGACGCTGAAGTTTATTATAAATGGATGAAGAATATTGTTGGAAACTATTTGTATCCATCCAATCTATACCAATCCACGCAATGGTACGATATTATTGACCAGGGAATTGGTAGGGCATACGGACTTGACTTTTTAGCGCAGTACAATGCCAATGATTTTCAATTAAATTTAAAATACACTTTAAGTAAAGCAGAGCATTCTTTTCCGTCGATATTAAATGGTCAATGGATACCCGCAAATTATGATATACGACACGATTTTTCACTTGATGGGGCATGGACAATTCAGGAAAATGAACAGAAAAGGAAATGGTTCACCGAAAATTTTGCAATGCATTCAGGTATTCCTATTTCACTGCCAACCCAGTCAATAGCCAGCATGAATCCTGTACTTAAAGAGGAAAACTATCCTTTTGATTTTTCTTACGTCGATTATTACAGTCGGCCCAATAATGCGAGGTTAAAGCTTTATCACCGCCTTGATTTTGGATTTCACATGCAGAAAAAATTGTCAAGAGGGCACAGAACCTGGTCTGTTGGAGTGATAAATGTTTACAACAGACAGAACCCATACAGCATTTATAAAGATAGCAATGGTAATTTTAAACAGGTTGTTATGTTTCCAATCATACCTTTTGCTTCTCTTAAAAGAAGCTTTTAAAGTTTTTTCAATTCCCTGCAAGCCTCATAAATTCCTTCAAACAACGGTTGAATTTTTGATTCGGCCACGGCAGAAAAGGCAATACGGAGCAGGTTATCAAAAGCAATTACCCCAATGCTGTATTTTTCGATGAGGAGTTTGCGGGTTTTTTCACCGTCAAGTCCTTCTGCCAGTTCGATGCACATAAAATAGCCCGAATTATACGGAAGCGCCTTAAAATAAGGTTTGTAGGCTTCGTTTTGCAGTACGCGTTTTACTTCGTCGTACCGGCGTTTCATGATTTCGTATTTGGCTGCTTTCTGGTTTTCGTAATCGGGGTGGGTGTAGGCTTCCAGCAACAACGACTGCGAAATGTTGGCAGCATTCGAAATGTTACCACGGATGGCACCGGCCGTTTTTGATTCAAGTGCGCTGTACAAAGTAGCGTCGCCGCCTTTAATTCCGTAAGTGATAAATCCCACACGGAAACCCCACACGTAATCTTCCTTGGTGGGTCCATCGATTTTCACGGCCAGCACATTTTCGTGTAAAGTGCAGGCTGCCGAAAAAATACTTTCTGCAGCAATTCCGGCTTCGTAACCCAGTCCAAAATAAGCGTCGTCAATCAACAACACAATTTTATTTCCTTTTTCAGCCGAGGCTTTGATGATTTTCACCATTTCGTCCTGTTCAACCTGGGTTGGCGTGTAACCTGCCGGATTGTTCGGGAAATTGAGCAAAACGATTCTTTTGCCAACCGCACCTTCGTTTAAAGTTTGTTCAAAAGAAACCAGATCGAGCCCGTTGTCTTTGAATAACTTGTAAGGTTTCAGCTGCGAACCATAAGCGTTGGTGAGAGTGAGTGTGTAGTTTTCCCAGAAAAGATCGGGAACAATCACCTGGTTGGTTGGGTCGCAAAACATATAACCCGCCATGCTGATACCGTGTGTGAGCGCGTTGGTCACCACGGGCAAACTGATTTCAGCGCCCGCCAGCGACGGATTCTTTTTATAAATCATTTTCTTCCACTCGGCCCTGATATCTGGACGACCGTAACTTGGGGCGTACAAAAATATCTTCTCTGGTTTCAGGTTTACCTTCGAGGCAATCGATTCGAGCCGCATGGGCGAACCGTCGTCTTCCACTGCGGTTCCGATTGTGGCGTTGATGCCTGCTTTTGCGGCTTCGGCCGACTGCGCTAAAATTCCCTTTTTCGGGAAATAGATTTCTTTACCCCGCTGCGAGAGCAAATCAAAAACTACGCTGCTTTTTTCCTGAATGACGATGTTGAGTTCCTCAGCCTGTGGATTCATGATATTTATGATTTTTTACCAGTTATTTTGGGTGCAATATATAAAACAAGCGATAAAAAGATACCGTTCAGTCGTTTTTTGATGAAATTATTGATAGAAATCTAATAATCAGGATCAGAAGCCAGTCTTTTTTCTGACAAAATGTTACTTTGCTGTGAATCAGATGTATTTTAACTGGCCAACAATTACAAAAAAACCAGCCAAGGCCACCAATGCTGAAATAATCGCCCAATAAACATAACCTTTTTTGTTTTTCAGATCGAAAATGATGGTTGGAATGGCAAGAACGGCAGAAATTACAAATAAAATATAGGCGGGGAAAAGCCTTGCAATAAAAGGTATTTCTTCAGTCAGATTTTCCTCAAGTTGCTGATTGGCCAGTTCTTCCTGGGTCAGGTATTTCCCGGCTGAAAAATAGTCGCCCGAAAGCACAACAATTGCAAATATCCCGAGTGCAATCAGCACTCCGGCACCAATCAAACGGATTGTTTTTTTGTCTTCGATCCAGCCGTAAACCATCCCGATAATGGCCGCAAAAATAAACCATTGAGGTACAGTGTAAATAAAAGAATCACTCATCGTTCTGAAATTAATGTGAACAAAGTTGGCATTTTATATGGATTGTGGAAATGAAAAACCGGGCAGGGATATAAAAAAGTTATTTTTGGCCGACAGTAAAAAGGAAACGATGAATATTTTAAAAATAAATCGGGATGCAAAGGCCTTGATTTTTGACCTTGACGGCACTTTAGCCGACACAATGCCAGTGCATTTTATGGCCTATAAAAACATTTTAAAAAACTACGGGATTGATTTTACCCCCGAAATTTTCGCACTGCTTGCCGGCATTCCGGCTGTTGGAACCATTGTAAAACTGAACGAAATGTTTGGTACAAACATGAACGCTGAAGAAGTGGGGCATTTTAAAGAAGCAGAATACGAAAAAATCATGCATAAAATGAAACCCATTGTTCCGGTGGTTGAACTAGCGAAAAAATACCACGGAGTTTTACCATTGGCAGTGGGTACGGGCGGTTACAAACGCCTGGCCTGGAAAACCATGGAAATCTGTGGTCTCGACAAATATTTTGACATCCTTGTTTCGAATGAAGATGTTGCAAGGCCAAAACCTTTCCCCGACACATTTTTGAAATGTGCAGAACTAATGGGCGTGTCGCCATCAGTTTGTGAAGTTTTTGAAGATGCACAACTGGGCATCCAGGCTGCTCAATCTGCCGGAATGATGTCAAAACTGGTGACAGATTATTATGAAGTAACGATCGGACAGGAAATATGATGATGATGAAACATTTTTTTATATCAGTATTACTCCTGCTGATTTTTTCAGTAGGATCGTTTTCAGAAGAACCGGCCGCAAAGTACGATCGGGCTAAAAATCTGACTTTTGTTTTTTATAATACTGAAAATCTTTTTGATACGGTTAATAACCAGGGAGCCCGCGATGGTGAATTTACACCTGGTGGAAAAAACAAATGGACAAATGAACGATACCAGAAAAAACTGGCTGATATTTCAAAGGTACTCAGTTCGGTGAACAAACAGGAACTACCCGAAATCATCGGGTTGTGCGAAATTGAAAACCGCAGTGTTTTGAATGACCTTGTGAAAACCGGGGGGTTGGCAAAGGGAAATTACAACATTGTTCAATTTGAAAGTCCGGATTATCGCGGAATTGATTGTGCGCTTCTCTATCGCCCCGATGAATTCAAAGTTACCTCAACCCGCACGATTGCTGTCTCTTTTCCCAATGACCCTGGCTATTCAACGCGCGATATTTTGTATGTAAAAGGAAAAACAAACAATGGGGAAAACTGGCATGTTTTTGTAAACCACTGGCCATCGAGAACAGGTGGTTTGCAGCAAACCGAATTGAAAAGAATGACTGTTGCAAAAATTCTGAAACAGCAGACAGACTCTTTGTTTGCAGCCGATCCGAAATCGAATATTGTGATTATGGGCGATATGAATGATGAGCCGTCCAACAAAAGTCTGCATAAAATTCTTGGGGCAAAAAATCCGGAAACAGGAATTGCGCCGCTGGTTAACCTGATGTTTCCGCTTCATCTCGAAAAAAAAGGATCTTATAATTACCGTGGAAACTGGAATATGCTTGATAATATTGTTGTTTCAGGTGGGCTGCTGGATGAGAAAGGTTTTCGGTGCAGCGAAAGGATGGGTTTTATTTTTCATGAACCCTGGATGGAATATAAAAATGAAAATGGCAGCATTTCGCCCAACCGGACTTACGGAGGTCCCAATTATTATGGCGGTGTCAGTGATCATTTTCCGGTTTACTTCCGGTTAAGCCGATAATTTCAATATAATTTATGTAAAATACTAAACTCCCTGGTTTAAGTACATTCAAACTTAAAATGTACTTTTGAAAAAAACTTAACAATATGGAACTGAAATATTACGGTAAACCCTGGTTGCAGGCATTCAAAGGCGTGTTTTTTGTTTTTCTCGGAATTTTGGCGATGTTGCAAATTCCGGGTTCGAATAAATCGGTGGCCATGTTTTTTAGTTTTTTTATTGGTTTAACCGGTTTTGTTCAGGTTGTTGCGCCGTTAATTCTAAAAATAAATAAAAATCGTGGCTGGAATATTTTTACCGGAATAATTCATTTGTTGTTTGCTCTGTCAATCATTTTTATTGTGGGGCTTACCGAAATCAGAATGATTTGGATATTGATTTTTTGGGTAGTTTATAATGTTCTCACCGAAATAGCCGAAGCAATAATCCTGTTTGTTCAGAAAAATGCTTTTTCAGCGTTGTTTGTTATTGATGCACTTTTATCGGCACTTTTAGGTTATGGAATATTCAGACTGACAATTGATTTCAATGACGAAAAAATATTCAACATTGGCCTGGTTGCATTGGTATTTGGTCTGGTAAACCTGCTATCTGCCTATTTGTTGAAAAGCATAAAAAAGCCGGAATAAAAATCCCGGCTTTCAATACAATGTTTTACAGGTTGTTTACCAACCCAGATCGTCACAAATATTCTGATCAAATATTTTCTCAACACTGATCTGAATCCGGCCATCAGTAAGTTTTTTTGATACAATTTTCGCATTCGGTTCAGTTACACCGGTATAATTTCCATTTGCATCGAACTTAGTCCAATAGGTTGAATATTCCCATTCATTATTCCATAAAAGGCGCATTTCATACTCTCTGTCAGGCAATCCCAATACATTGGCAACTCCGCCTTTCATTTCAACACCCTGCCACAAATCGTTTGTGTTTTTCAATCTGATCTGTGCGCTGTAAGTAGGGGCAATCGCCATGGTAAGGTTGTCGGGGCACATCGCTTTCAGCACAATCTGGTACTGTTGATAGCCACTGGCCGGTTCTACATTCACTGCGTAATTGCCAGAACAAAGACTGGTTACCTGCAATGTTGAAATGGGTTTAAATGCTGTATTGTTGTTTTTGAAAACAAGTTTGGCAGCTTTCGACGGGACATTCTCCAAAACAAATGTTTCAGGGAAATTTCCTTTAAAATAAAGAGTTGTAAGCTGCACGCCGGAAAGGTCAAAAACATCGGCAGCAATTGAAAAGCTCGAAACAAAGTTCGACTTAAACGAGATGGAAGCTCCTTTTTCGCAAAGTTGCTCTTCCGAAACGGTTGCCAGCGTATAAACAAAATTCAGCGAATTATAAACAACTGCAGTTCCCTGCATTTTCCAGGCGCTGTTTTCAATCTGGGCAAAACCCAGAATTTTTGGCAGAAAATCAGCTTTATTAACGCACTCCGATGAAATCACACCACCATTAAAACTTCCGACTTTTTTCCCGGCTACCATCAACGATGAAAGTTTGCCGGTTTCAAGTTTATGAAACAACATCTTTTTTGTCGTGCCATTCAGATTAACCGTTTCAATACCAGGTGTATATTGGTTGTAACTCATAATGGTTACTTTGATAAAATTTGCCGGATCTTTTTTGTAGGCTGCAGAAGCTTCCTCCTGACTTTTAAAAAGTAAGTTGCCATTCACATCTTTAAATTTCAACAGGTTCGACATGGTTAACGTGTAATTAATCTTGTACGAAATGGTTGTAGCTGATTTCAATCCTGCAGGTGGTATACTGAAATGAAAAACTGTATCAATATCATTCTCCGTTCCGCCGGTTAGTTCGCTTTCGTTTTCATCAGCAGTTTTTAATAGTTCAAGATCAATCGTTTTTATTCCTTCACTCTGAATGGATACCGTTTTTTCGAACGTGTTATAGCCAGCAATTTCTGCTTTTACAACAAACTCAAAAGGTACCGATTCCGAAATGGCCACATTCGGATCTGTTACCAGTTCAAGTTGCCCCTGCGAAGTCTGATAAACCTGGTTTTTTTCGCCTGAATAATTCACAATATCGCTGGCATTTTTACCGCTGAAACTGATTTTTGCATCAAGCTGGATGGTTTCACCGGTTTTTGCATCTTTCAGGTGATAGGTCATCCGGGTTTTGAAAAAGTTCAAATCAATTATCAGCAGGTTGATGTCTTCGCCGGTTTCTTTATCTTTTAGCGGGTTTACAAAATAATCCTCGCAGGCTGTAAATAAAACAACCGTCATCAGCATGAGGATACGGACCATGTTTGTTTTTACTGAATTTATCATAGCGTTCTGATTTATATGGTTCCTGATTAAAAAAGTTTTACCGACAGGTTAATTTTAAAAACCGGATAAAACTTGTATTGACTGATTTGGTTTTCGAGCTTTTCTTCCTGTCCGTGTGCCGGATCGGCAGTTGGAGCAATCAGTCCGGTTGCCTGAATGTCAATTTGTGGGGCTCCCATATAGTAGCAGCCTAATTCTGTTCCCAGGTTCACCCTTTTTTGTTTCCCGAAGAAGGCGCGTGCACCCAACGATGCATAAGGTGAAACCTGAATTTCGGGAGAAAAAGTGAAGGTAAATTCGCCCACCATTTCCGCGGGTATCATAATATCGCCATACGGAACATCACTGACGGCATAACCCGTCATCACAGGATTAAAATTATTGAAAACAACGCCGGCTGATATATAGAGATTGCGGGTATAGTTAAAATCACCCAATAAAAAAATGCCTCCGGTTTTGTAATCCATGGTGGCATCGTATTCCACTTCGTTTTCATCAAAATCAAAAACATAGGTAAAGTTTAGTGTTTCATACCCGGATCTCAGAGTGAGTCGTTTGTTGAAGAGGTATTTGATTTCTCCTCCCCAGCCATTTGTCGAACCAATGGCTCCCAAATACAGTCCTTTATTTTCTTCGAGACTATATGAAATTTTTTCTTCCTCCTGTGCCTGCATCTTTGTGGAAACAAGCAACAGCACAAGAGATAAAGCGATGAAAAGTCTTTTCATTTTGTCGGGTTTTTACTTAGATAATAATTTTGCGTCCTTTTGTATTGGGCAAATATACAAATATCAGTATAGGTTGTATTTAAATTGGTGATTAATTTTCGGACAATTGTTTCAATTTCAGTTATTTTGAAGTCTGATGATCAGAGATTGTGAAGTTTTTGGATGCAGTAATTCTGAAATCTGGTTTAATATTAATTAAATCAACAAAGCTTCTCATCAAACTTCTTTTTTCTGAATCTGTTCTTTAGTTTTACAATATGGAATTTAAAGTAGTTTCGGATTACAAACCAACTGGCGATCAGCCGGAAGCCATCAGGCAGTTGGCTGAAGGAATCGATAATGGTGAGCGGTTTCAGACATTGCTGGGTGTTACCGGCTCGGGGAAAACCTTTACAATGGCTAACGTGGTTGAGCGGGTGCAGAAACCTACACTGGTGCTGAGTCACAATAAAACACTGGCAGCACAGTTGTATGGCGAATTCAAACAGTTTTTTCCCGAAAATGCGGTGGAGTATTTTGTATCTTATTATGATTATTACCAGCCTGAAGCTTATATTCCGACAACCGATACTTACATCGAAAAAGACCTTTCAATCAATAAAGATATCGAGAAACTCAGGCTGAGCGCCACTTCTTCACTGCTTTCCGGAAGGCGCGATGTGTTAGTGGTTTCATCGGTTTCGTGTTTGTATGGCATTGGAAATCCGGAGGACTTTTATGCCAACATTACCATTTTCCGCACCGGCGAAACAGTTTCAAGAAATGCTATGTTGCGTCGGTTGGTGGATGCTTTGTACTCGCGGAGTGAAACTGATTTTCAGCGTGGAAATTTCAGAGTGAAAGGCGACACGGTGGATATTTACCCGGCTTATGCCGACGATGCTTTCCGGATAACTTTTTTTGGCGACGAAATTGAGGAAATCTGGATGTTTGATCCGGAATCAGGACGAAAAATAAAACAACAGGACGAGGCGGTGATTTACCCGGCCAATATTTTTGTAACCACCAAAGACCGCATGAATGCCGCCATCCGCAATATTCAGGATGATTTGGTGGCGCAGGTGGAATATTTTAAGGAAATTGGCAAGCCACTCGAAGCAAAACGCATTCTTGAGCGGGTGGAATACGATATGGAGATGATGCGCGAACTGGGCTACTGTCCCGGAATTGAGAATTACTCACGTTATTTCGATGGGCGCACACCCGGTTCAAGGCCATTTTGCCTGCTCGATTATTTTCCCAAAGATTTTATGTGTATTATCGACGAAAGCCACGTAACACTTCCGCAGATCAGGGCGATGTTTGGCGGCGATAATTCGCGTAAAATGAACCTGGTGGAATTCGGATTCCGTCTTCCGGCTGCCATCGACAATCGTCCGTTAAAGTTCGAGGAATTTGAAACATTAGTGAACCAGATTGTTTATGTGAGCGCCACACCTGCCGATTATGAACTGGAAAAAAGCGAAGGGGTGGTGGTGGAGCAAATCATCAGGCCGACTGGTTTGTTGGACCCCATGATTGATGTGCGGCCCAGCGCCAACCAGATTGACGATCTGATGCACGAAATCAGCCTCACGGTTGAAAAGAATGAACGCACTCTGGTGACCACGCTTACAAAACGGATGGCTGAGGAACTTTCGAAATACCTCGTGCGGATGGGAGTGAAAACGCGTTACATACATTCGGATGTTGACACGCTGGAAAGGGTTGAAATACTCGAACAACTCAGAAAAGGCGAATTTGATGTGCTTGTCGGGATCAATCTTTTGCGTGAAGGACTCGATTTGCCCGAAGTTTCGCTGGTGGCAATTCTGGATGCCGACAAAGAAGGCTTTTTGCGCTCGGAACGTTCGCTGACACAAACAGCAGGACGCGCTGCGCGTAACCTGAACGGGCTGGTGATTATGTATGCCGATAAAATCACCGAGTCGATGCGAAAAACCATCGACTCGACCAATTACCGGCGCGAAAAACAGATGAAATACAACATCGAAAACAATATTACACCCACACAAATTGTAAAACCCACCCGTGAAATTGTGGGTTACGAATACCGGAGCGATAAAGCAGAATACTTTGACAGGGAAATGGTTCCGGATGTGGCGGCTGACCCGGTTATACAATACATGAGTGTCGAAGCACTGGAGAAAACCATCGAGAAAACACAGAAACAGATGAAGGCAGCAGCCAAAGAACTCGACTTTATAGAAGCTGCGCGGCTTCGCGATGAAATGTTTGCCTTACAGCGTTTGCTTTCAGAAAGAAAAGGGAGCAAAAGCTAACCATAATACGATTAATTGATCAATTCACACAGTAACAAATTGCATCCTGGTTATAATTCTGCCATAAAAGGTTTACTTTTGCGGAAATTTTTCAAAGTAATCAGTCAGACGATATGGATTTGCGGATTATAAAGCCTCACCTCATAAAGTTCAGCTTGATTTTGCAGTCGGAACTGGCAAAATTGAAGCCGTTGTACACGCATGTTTACACTGTTTTATATGCTGTAATTTCGAATCCCATTGAATTTTGGCGCACCCACCGGGAAACTGATGAAGATCCGGCTGAATTAATGAAAATGCTGCTGCTGCCGCTACTGGCGGTGGTGCTGGTTGCTGTGTTCCTGGGGACTTTTTTCAGGGGCGACTATTTCAGTGCAGGAATGGGGTTGTTGTGGGTGACAAGGGAGGTGCTGCTCAACGCGGTTTTGTACTTTGGTGGCATTTATATCACCCGGGAAATAGTGAAACATTACGGATACAGCGTGGATATCACCCTACTGCAGAAACTGGTCAGCTATTCACTGGTGCCTCACCTGGTGGTTTCGGTGGTGACAGGCTTTTTCCCGTTCTTTTTCTTTTTAGATGTTTTCGGACTCTACGGATTGTATGTATTCTGGCTGGGCGGGCGCAAACTATTCCCGTTTCCAAAAGAAAAGCGCGATAAATATATCATCCGCATTATGGCGGCAACCTGGCTGGTGTTTGCGATGGTAAGCTTGCTGACGGTAAAAATATTAATCAGCGACGAATAGATGGCACACAAAACTTCGGATATACGCATTAAAAACCGCAAGGCCACTTTCGAGTACGAATTGGTGGAGAAATTCGTGGCGGGAATCAAGCTGCTGGGTACCGAAATTAAATCGGTGCGCGGCGGAAAGGCCAACATCACCGATGCTTACTGCCAGTTTTACGAGGGTGAATTATTTGTAAAGAATATGCATATTTCGGAGTACGATCTCGGAACATGCAACAACCATGAGGCCAAACGCGACCGCAAACTTTTGCTGAACCGGAAGGAACTTTCGAAATTAGAGAAGAAAGTCAAGGAATCGGGGTTTACAATTATTTGCACCGTGATGTTTATCAATGAAAGAGGGCTTGCAAAATTAGAGATTGCGCTGGCACGCGGAAAGAAGAACTACGATAAACGCGAATCGCTCAAGGAAAAAGATGCGAAACGCGACATCGACCGCATGATGCGGAACTGAAAGCGGGCTGTCATCACCAGTGAACAGGCAAATCCGTTTCTCGTTTTACAAACAAAGTTTACATTTCAGGAAGTATGTGTTTTAATGCCAGGTTTTTGTTAAAGATGGCGCTGAAACGGGCGCAACACAACCATTCAAAGGATGTTGCTTACTGGGAGAGCTTGCTGATTCAATGGGATGAGTGGTTTCTTGTGTCGGGATTTGCACATCCGCGGGTTGTGGTTTACAGCAACCTTGAACCTTTTGAGCCGGAACCACATACCTGGGGTCTGGTGCCCGGCTGGGCAAAAACAAAGGAGAGTATTTGGAACAATACCCTGAATGCAAAGTCGGAAACGATGTTTGAAAAACCGGCGTTCAGAAAAGCAGCGGAAACACAACGATGTATCATTCCGGCTGCAGGATTTTATGAATATCATCATTTCAGGAACAAGGCATACCCGTTTTATATATACCCGAAAGCACAGGACCAGCCATTTTATTTCGCGGGTTTGTGGGATGAATGGGTGAACCCTGATAACGGGGAGAAACTGAAAACCTTTTCGATAGTAACCACGCGGGCCAACGGGTTGATGGCCCATATTCACAACAAACCGCAGTACGATGATAAACCCCGGATGCCCGTTATACTGCCCGAAGCGCTGACCGATGAATATTTAAAACCATTGTCGCGGAAACAGGTGGAGGAACTTTGTGAACCATACCCCGAAACAAAAATGAAAGCGCATACAGTGAGAAGCATATCGGGAAAGAACTCACCGGGCAACGTACCCGGAGCCAATGACAAGTTTGAGTATAGTGAGCTTGATTTTGGAGAAAAAGACGGACAATTGAAGTTGTTCTGAAAGTGAGTATGAGGTGTTAATATTGCTGAAAAAATGCGGGCAGATATAAAATCTGCATTTTAGCCTTCCTGATTGCTGAGAAATTTCTGCTTCCCGAAAAACCGGATACATGCAGGCAATCTGAACCCTGTCCTTCCGGATTTCTTATTACCAGTTCCTTATAAACTGAAAACAGGGCTAAACTTCCAAAAAACTGACATTTTTTTCCCGATCACTTAATTATTGGTGCAGAATACTGACCCCCGATGTACATAATTCTTACCGCCGAACCGGAAAAATGTTGTTGTTTTTTCATCGGTTAACGCTTTTACAATCAGTTATTAAAATGCAGATAACCCCGTCGCTGCCCGATATTTTTACCTCAGGATTTGTAAAAAATAAAGGGTCATGAAATGGTCAGTTATAGCAGCAGTTTTTTTTAGCAGTCTGGGTGCCATCGCCCAGGAAACTGCTACCATTGAAGACGATGCTACCATCAACATCGCTCTCGACGAAATCAACAAAGTTTACATCGCTCCCGAAGTCAGCCGGCTGAAATCGGCACAGGCGGGTTGTGATATGGTTGTTACCTATAATAATGTAACTGAAGAAGCAAAAGGAGCTATTGAATACGCCGTTGCTTTGTGGGAATCAAACATCTCTTCCGACATTACAATTAATCTCCGTTTTTCGATGGAAAACCTGCCATCGGGCGTTTTGGGACAGGGAAAACCTTCGGTATTTCTGCGCAATTTCAGGTCGGCACCACTGGCTGGTGTTTATTACCCGGTTGCGCTGGCTGAAAAGATTGCCGGTAAAGAAATGAACCAGTCAGGCGAAGCTGACATTGTTTGCACTTTTAACAACAGCATGCCCTGGTATTTTGGTACCGATGGCAATACACCGGTCAGTAAATATGATTTTGTAAGTGCTGTTCTGCACGAAATTGGTCATGGACTGGGTATTTCAGGATTTTTCAAAAACGAAAACGGCATTTCAAAATTCAATAATTCGGGCAATGCACCCAGTGCCTACGACTATTTTATTTTTAATAAAAATGACCAGCGAATTGCTGACAATTCAGTGATCCCATGTCCGTCAGTTGAGCTTACCACACAACTGACTTCTGATGCGTTACTGGTTTATGGAAAAGATATTTCGAACCAGGAAAAAAGCGCCGTAATTTATGCACCGGCCACCTGGAGCAGCGGTATCAGTATCTACCATTTAAGAAAAGATAAAAATGCTGGTGTTGAGGAAGCTGAAACCATGTTCCCGTATGCATTCAAAGGCGAAGCCAAACACCGTATCAGTTCTAATACATTGATGGTGTTGGCCGAAATTGGCTGGGGATACAAAGCCGGCGAAGTAAAATCGGATGTTACCACTGCAGCCACCGACCTGACAAATGGTGGCCGTGTAAATGTTTATCCGAATCCGTGCCGGAATTTTCTGACCGTTCAAATGTCGGCAAACGAAGTCGTTTCAGAAGTAGCCATCGAAGTTTTCAATCTTTCCGGAAAATCGGTTTACAAAGAGAACTGGAATAACGCCGGGTTCAACCCTGAAAAAAACATTGACCTCTCAGCACTTGAAGCAGGTGTTTACCTGGTTCAGACCATAAGCGATAACAAAAAATCTGTCAATAAAATCATTAAAAATTAAGGGATATGAAAACATTATTAGTAATTGCACTTGCCGCAGCAGTTGTCGGAATCATCATTTCGGCAGTAATACTCTTTGAACTTGCAATCAGAAGAAATAACAGAGTGATCTGATAAAACTCTGGTATGTAAAGGTTTTGCAGAAACAACAGGTAATCAAAAAAAATCAGTTATTATGACAACACTATTAACAATCGCGCTTGTCAGCGCAGTAGCCGGATTAATCTTCTCGGGGTTTGTTTTTTTCTATTTCATGAAGAATCAGGACAGCTTTTTAAGAATTAAATAAACAAATTACAAATCTGCTGAATACATGGCGAATACAGAGGGTATTTTCCGGGTTTCAGAATTGACCTTTCGGAAAAGGCGGCGCACAAGCTGCCTTTTTCAATTTGCCATAGCAGCATTTAACTGAATGTTAAAAATGAAGATGTCTCTGTCATTTATTCCTTTTTTTGGCTAATTTTCTGCGCAGTTACATAAAACCATCGGAAATTATGTTGTTTAAGGATGAAAAAACCGGCCTGTTTACCGACTTGTATGAACTCACCATGGCTCAGGGGTATTTCTTTTCCGGAAAACAATCCGACAAAGCAACATTCGAATATTTCTTCCGGAATAATCCTTTTCAGGGGGGATTTACTGTTTTTGCCGGCCTGGCCGATTTCCTAGATTTATTGGGTGAATTTTCATTCAGCGCTTCCGATTTACAATATCTTTCGCACCAGGGTTTCAGAAAAGAGTTTCTTGCATTTCTGGCCGGTTTCAGGTTTGCCGGCAACATCAGCAGTGTAAAGGAGGGCGAACTTGTTTTTCCTTACGAGCCGGTGGTGAAAGTGGAAGGTAATATTCTGGAATGCCAGCTGATTGAAAGCATGTTGCTGAATATCCTGAATTTTGAATCGCTGATTGCCACAAAAGCATACCGGATTAAACAGGCAGCAGGCGGTCGCCCGTTTTCCGATTTCGGGATGAGGCGCGCCCAGGGATTGGCGGCCATTCATGCAAGCAGGGCGGCTGTTATTGGTGGCGCTTACTCGACCTCCAACGTGCTGGCCGGGAAAATTTTTGGTATCCCGGTTGCCGGAACCCAGGCACACAGTTGGATTCAGAGTTTCGACACCGAACTGGAAGCTTTCAGAACCTATGCAAAAATTCATCCTGAAAATACAACTCTGCTGGTTGATACTTATGATACTTTAAAATCGGGTGTACCCAACGCAATCACGGTGGCAAAGGAAATGGAGCAGCAAGGGACAAAACTGAAAGCAATCAGGCTCGACAGCGGCGACATGGCTTATCTGAGCCGGCACGCGCGCAAAATGCTGGACAACGCTGGTTTGCAATCGGTGAAAATTGTTGCCTCCAACCAATTGAATGAATACATCATCAATACTTTGCTGAAAGATCAGAATGCAGCTATCGATATATTTGGGGTGGGTACCGAAATGGTGACCGGCAAACCCGACGGCGCACTCGATGGTGTTTACAAATTAGTTTGTCTGAATGAAACTCCACGCATGAAACTCTCCGAAAATCCGGAAAAAACAACCCTTCCGGGCAAAAAGCAACTGGTAAGATATTTCGATGCTGAAGGACAGTTTTTCAGGGATGGCATTTTTCTGGAGGATGAAAACCCCGGAGAAACCGATATGATTTATCATCCGTTTTATCCCGAAAAATACACGCCTGTAGGCCATCTGCGATGTGAAAACCTGTTGTCGGAAGTGGTAGATGAAGGACAAATTTTACATTTTCCCCGTGATTTGATCACCATTCATAATTATTTACTGACCCGGGCTGCCTGTCTGCCAGCCGAACACAAACGGTTTATCAGTCCGCATATTTACAAAGTGGGGATCTCGCAAAAACTGATGATTTTAAGAAACGAACTATCTGAAAAATACAACCATTAAATCAGGAGCAATGAACATTATCCGACCGACATTGATACTCGATGAAACTGTCTGCCGCAATAACATCAGGCGGATGGTACAGAAAGCTGCTAAACTTGGTGTCAGGTTCCGGCCGCATTTTAAAACCCACCAGTCGGTAAAAGTGGGAGAGTGGTTCAGGGAAGAAGGCGTTACGGCAATTACGGTTTCGTCGGTTCAAATGGCCGAATATTTTGGTGCTGCCGGCTGGAAAGACATCACCATTGCTTTTCCCCAGAATATGCTTGAAATTGAAAACATCAACAGGCTCACGAAGTCGGTGAAAATTAATGTGCTGGTGGAGAATACGGAGGTTGTTCGTATCTTAAATGAGCAATTGGATACCCTGGTTGATGTTTGGTTGAAAATTGACACCGGTTATAATCGCACAGGTATCGAAGCCACAGATTTTGAACTCGTCGATGCAGTGGTGAAAGCAGTTGCCGGTTCAGCAAAATTAAAACTGAAAGGTTTTCTGACTCACAGCGGGCAAACATACCAGGCTAATTCCGTCGACGAAATCATGCGCAGGCATTTCGATTCGCTGCTGAAACTGAAAAACCTGAGAAACCGGTATGCCGGAATGTACGGGAACCTTGAGATCAGCATGGGTGATACACCTGCGGCATCTGTATGTGAAAATTTTAATGGTGTTGATGAATTGCGTCCCGGCAACTTTGTATTTTACGACCTGATGCAGCAAAATCATGGCGTTTGCAGGTTTGAAGATATTGCCGTGAAAATGGTCTGCCCGGTGGTAGCCATTCACCCGTCGCGCAACGAGGTGGTGATTCATGGCGGTGCTGTGCATTTCTCCAAAGATTATATTCTGAATACAGATGGCAAAAAAATGTTTGGCCGCATCATCATCGAAAAAGAAGGGAAAAAGGTGTTGATGGATACAATGAATTATTTATCCGCACTCTCACAGGAACATGGCATTTTAAAGGTGGCACAGTCGCAGCTTTCCCATTTTTATGTAGGGCAACTGGTTGAGATTTACCCGGTGCACTCCTGTTTAACCGCCAACCTGATGGGACATTATTATACCACCACCGGCGAACGGATTGAAATGATGCCGAAATATTAAAAGTTTTAATTACTGTTTGCTGTTCAAAACAGATTTTTCAAATTGAATTACCGGCGAAATAATGCTTCAACAGCCCGGATCATACGCTCATTATCAGAGTAGGTGATCTTGTAAAACGGAGTATTGTCAATCCATTCAAAAAATGCCTGAACATACCGTGCTTTCGGATTTACCCAGGTTTCTTTCAAAAAATGTTGTAGTGCTTCTTTTTTCCCGGTTTCCACAAGGCTGAAACCACTTCCTGACTGATATTTCACAAAAACAATCCCTGCGGTTTTGATTCCGTTTCTGAAGTAATCCTGGTTGTTAACCGGCAGGTATCTGACTAATTTTCCTGTGGGTGTTTTTTCCTGAATCTTGTGGCGCAATTCAGGATAATAATCCGAAAGCACAGGTACAGAACCCTCTTTTACCGAAATGGACGCCGGGAACGGATAAACATTTCCATCGTCGGTGGCAGCGATAAAGTCATCAGAAAGGTAACCTGTTCCTGTAGCTTTCATGATGGCAGCAATGGTGCTCTTCCCGCTACCTGCAGCAGCAGTAAACAGCAGCGCACTGTTATTATTATAAATTCCGGAAGCATGCAAGGTACACATCCAACCTGAAAAGGGCTTTTTGTAAATAATACTGTAAAACAACTGAAAAATGGAACCTTTGTAATATTCAGATTCGCTATCCTTGAATGCCTTCTTTATTTTCCCGTTTAAAGAAACAACAAGCAGATTTTGCGAACTGAAACATTGGATATGATGCTGAGCTTCTGTTTGTACCGAAATTTCAAGATGGTGGAAAGCGGGGTGAATCAGGTTATACAACCATTCATCCTGGTATTCAATTCTGATTACCTGTTTTTGAATACGATAGGTTTTACGGATACTGAAATTTTCAGGAACCAGTGATGAAGAGACTTGATTTTTTCGTGAAACGCGATTGTGAAATTCAGGATTGTTAAACTGGTTGATAATCTGAATTATTTCATCCACAAACGCATCAGCAACCGATTGATGTTTCTTGAATTGTTGCCGCCATTTTTTTTTGATTTGAGAAATCTCTTCACCTTCAGTCAGTAACGTCAAAATTGAGAATGCGGGTTTTTCAAGCAGCAAAAACGAACGGCTTTTTTTAAACCAAACAACGTGACTATCTTCAATCGGGTGAATAATAATAGGGTATTTTTGGTTTAAACGGATTTCCTGTTTCATCAGATTTCAAAAATAGAATATATAGGTTAAGTCACAAAAAAAGAACGACCCGGTTTGTGGCCGGATCGTTCAGATATTTACTTGACCTTTATTACCATCCGTTGCCGGGGTTATCAATTCCTGAAGCAGCACTGCTTTGTTTTGATGTAAGAATCAATAACGAGGCAGAAGTGAGGGCGATGTAACCTGCTTTTTTTAGGGCCTGTTTACGGGTGATTTTGGGGTCGTCCTGTTTTTTATCTTTTTTGATCTTTTTCATCGTGACATTTTTTTACAGTTTTTATTCTCCAAGAATTATTTTGTTTGTTACGCGTCCTGCTTCCTGACTGATACTTACAAGATAAATACCAGCCGGTAACCCGGCAGCATCTATTCTTAGTAAGCCATTTTGCCCGGCTGTGTTTTTGTAATGTAGCTTACCGTCGATACCATAAACAGCCACAACATCCTTAGCATCCAGGTTTCCGCTTACAAAAATGGCCCTGTCGCGGGTGTAAACCTGAATGCCGTTTTTCTGGTCTTCAATGCCTGTGGTTGCAGCACTTGTGTGCAGGTAAAAGTTTCCGGCTCCTTTGGTCTGGTCGGTTATTGTGACAGTATAAACAGCCTCGGTTGCATCCAGCTTTGTAAACCGGTTGGATGCCCTGTCTTCAATATAAACGGTAGCTTCACCCGGGAGATTAAATGTTCCGGCAGAAAAGCTGATTTCGGTTCCTGCGGGTGCATCAATGCCCAGTGGAACGATCAGTCCTTCAAATTTTTCGGGCAGCGCCTGGATGGCAAAGTCGTTTCCGTTGTCATCGACAAGTTTTGAGTATAGCGCGAAGTTTTTATCGGCTTTAAACATCCCGGCATCGTAGGTTACGTCCAGTCCGTTTGTCATTTGACTGTTAAAAGTAACCATTGTACTGCTTTGTTTATTGTCGCTTTTTGCTGAGAGCACAATGGTTGGCCAGGTATTTTCGCCTGATTTCAGTGGTGTTGCAGGCTGATGTGTCTGCATGGCTTCTGTAATGCTGAAGCTCAATCCTGAGTTATTTTTTGCACGTACAAAAAATCCTTGTCCGGCCTGAATATAGTTTTGCACCAAAGTCCCGGTTCCGGTATTGTTGATGGTAACATACTGGCCCGAAGCTGCATCCCAGACATATAAAGCAGCAAAAACCTGGTCTAAATTATCGGTGTTGGCCGTAATGAGGTTGTTGGTTGCATGGGCTGTTTCCGTGGCATTGATGGCCGAAGTGTAAGGATTTCCGAGGGCATTCCAGCCGTACAGGCTTCGGGTGATCGGTTTTGACACATCGCTTGTGTTGATGGCCCCGGTGTAAGAAACCACGCCCACGTCAGATCGCAAAACCGAATATCCGCTACCTGCCGCGAAACTGCCTTCGGTGTCGGCGGTGGGGTAGTTGGTATCCCAGGTGTTTGTTGCTTCAATGTATTCGGTTACGGCCCGTTTTCCTGTTTTTTCAGCAATGCTGTTTCCTGCGAGGGTGGCAAATCCCCACACATTTTGCCCGGCCACAGGAGCTGTCACCACATGCCATTTCCCGGTTTCGGCTAAGTAGCTTTGATAAGTTACATTCCCGGTTGCGGTGCCTGCTACAATGAGTGAACCGGCATTGGTGGCGTCGCTTTTGATGGTGAGCGACCCGGCCGGATCAATAGTGATGTTGTTACAGTTGGCGGAAGTTCCGGGAGCAATTTCGGCAGTTTTGCCGGCAGGAATGGTTACATCAGTGCCAGATGTTGGAATACTGCCACCTGCCCAGTTACCGGCTGTTGCCCAGTCGTTGCTAACTGTGCTGGTGAAAGTGCCATTGGTTAAAGTGGTAAAAGTAACATCATCGCCATAGGCTGTGGCTGCTGTGTTGGTTGCATAAGCCCGCACATGGTAGGTCGTGTTGGGACTCAGTCCGGTGATTGATGATGTAAACGCACCTGTTTCACCGGGAACTCCCTGTGTGGTTTTTGTTAAAAGATCAACCGTTGGGTTGGCGCTTTCACTCCAAACCACACCGTATTGTGTTGGCGTGGGTTCACCCAAAACAGTAATATTTCCATTACCGGTGGCTGTGGTTGCCAGGATGCTGCCGACAGCTTGTGTGGTTACCGTGGGTGGCTCGGCAACATCGTTGATGGTTATGGTAAAAGCTTCTGAATAAGTGGCTGTTCCATCAGAGGTTTGAACCCGCACCGAATAACTGTTTTTAGTTTCGTAATTGGGGCTGTTGGTAATACGCAGGTCTGAACCGCTGATATTAAAAGCACCATTGTCAGTGTCACCTGTGCCGGCAACCAAACTATAGGTATGTGTATCACCTGCATCAGCATCAGTGGTGCTTAAAGTGCCAACAGTAGTATTTCCTGCTACATTTTCGTTAACCGAAGAAGTAGATAATGCAATATCGGTTGGGGCAGAGTTAGTTGGGGCAATCCCATATATTCTAACATTATCAAAAGCTAATTCCTCATTTGCTGTTTGAGAAGCTGCAATAATACGAATAGAAAGGCTTGTTGCACCACTAGTATTAAACTCATAAGTAAACTCCTGAAATGATTTTGTCAGTTGAGTACCTTCTCCAAAATCATCCAGATTTAAATCTTCATAAAGAGCTGAACCTCCAGAGGGATTATTTCCTCTAAATCTTACGATATCTGAATAAGTACCAGTTCTTACATTAGCATCTCCCGTTGTTGCAATATTATCATCAAACGCATACTGCACGATAAAACCATCAATATTTACCTCATTAGATGTTGTTATCCAATTCTCAAATTCAGAGGATGTTACTGCTGCAAATAAAACCTTAACTTGAATTGAACTATACCCTGTAACATTAAGTGTTTTAAAAACAATATATCCACTTTCTACGGAACCAAAGGCATTAGTCACGCAAGCAATATCCTCTCCTGCAACATAATAACTTCCATTAAAACTTGTAAATCCACCTGACCAACCACTTGGCAGTGATGATGAATTTACTGCATTAAAAAAGTCTGTAGCATCACCTGATGTAAAAAAATTCGCATCAAAATTAGTTTGATCACCCTCAAAGCTTTCTTGCAAAAGTAAAACAGGTTGGGCTTGAATCAGGCCCAGCAAAGGAATTAAACCCATTAAAAGAAGTAAGATTTTTTTCATAGTATTTGTTTTTGGTTTATAAAATTGAGTAATTCAGTTTTTATACAGGTGGAAACAGTTTCTTAAAACTGTATTATTTGCAGATTTTATGACGGTTGCAGCAAGGTGTGGTTTAATTATGTATAGCATCTGACAGAAAATATTGATTTATGGTCGATTGTCGATGCCTAATGTAACAATAAGTTCCATATAAATCAATAGTTTGCAGGATATTTTATGGAGGAAATCTGAACAAATGCTGTTTTTTAATGGGTATATTTTATCGATAACGATTAAATCGGAGGAATAAACTGGGAAATTCCATTGCAACATAATATTTACCGGGGGTTTTGGATTCTGCAGATGTGCTGGTAAATCAAAGAAACTAAGAAGAATCGTTTTTTCGGGAAGTGGATTTCGTGCAGTTTGTGAATGGCCTGATTTATCCGGCGTTGGAGATCACTGCAGAAACTACAGAAATTTCATTGTTCAGTTTTGCCAACTGTTTTACCGCTTCGCCATACGAGTTGAGGTTGCGCATGATTTTCACGATTTCATAATGAATATGATCGTTATCGAGTAGTTCGGCAAACACCTGGTTTTTCTCGGACTTGCCTTTGGAGATCACCACTTCGTTTTTATAATCGAACCCGAAATCTTTATGAACGGCAAAAACAAATTCAACACCCGAGCCGCCACCTTCTTTCCGGTAAAACCTCGAAAACAACAGATACACCTTTCCATCGGGCATCCCGTAATAATGAACCGGAAAAGCAGTCGGAAGATACGAGGCCGGGGTGGTGTGGATCAGTTTTGCTGCCGTCATAATTTCAGTATTAGTCAGTAAATATAAAAACTTATTAACAACTTCTTCGTTTTGCTGTCCGGAAAGTTTATGTTATAAATCAAAAGCATCTCTGTCTCTGTAATTTATTAATTCTGAATATGGCCAAAAGGAAACCCGCGGTATGTTAATAAAAATATTCTTTATTATTTTCAGTAGTAATTTTTCAGTATTCTATTCAATTGAACTTTTAATCAGCAGGATATTTTTTATGGTTCCGTTTTTTTGTTTTCAGGGATTGGTGATTGAAATCCGGTGGTTTATGATCATCTTTATGGATAAACTTGTTCCTGCATTTCAGGAGCAAACTTTTTAAAATATTTTTTATGAGAGACCAGATTATAAGCTTTGTTCTGATTATTCTTACAATAAACTTGGCGACGGCTCAAACCAAAAATCCGCGTGAAATTGTAATAACATCAGATAATGGTAAAACACAGGTAAACACAAATGAAAAAGGTGAGTTGTTTGTCAATGTTTCTCCTGAAGATGCATCGAAATTTATTGCAGCAGGATTTGTCAGTTACGGTGATTTTGGTGCCAGGGGAAATGGAAAAACCGATGATCTGGATGCCATTGCTGCGGCACATGCGTTTGCCAATCAACACAATCTTCGGGTAAAAGCAGATGAAGATGCCAGTTACTACATTGGCGGAAAAGACCGAACTGCCTTCATCAGAACCGACACCGATTTTGGCACCGCTGCCTTTATCATCGACGATTCAAAGGTTGAAAACCGCAATGCCCCTGTATTCATGGTTGCTTCCATTCTTTCTTCTTTTAAGCCTGAAGGAATATCAAACCTGAAAAGAAACCAGGAAAAAATCAATGTTTCTTTACCTGCGAGTTGCATTATTACAGTTACCGATTCAGCCGTGAAGCGCTATATCCGCTTTGGGCCAAACCAAAACAACGGATCTTCGCAAACCGACATTTTTATGGCTGATAAAAACGGGAATGTGGACATGAACGCCCCCATTATCTGGGACTTCGACCAGATTACTGACATCACCGCCATTCCTGTTGATGAAACCACATTGACTATCAGCGGCGGTCGTTTCACCACCATTGCCAACCAGGCAGAATCAAAGTACAATTATTATAACCGTGGCATTGCTATCAGACGTTCGAATGTAATTGTGCAGGGGCTTGAACACCGGGTTACCGGAGAGGGAGACCATGGCGCACCTTATGGCGGTTTTATCAATATCAGCGATTGCGCCAATGTGACTATCAGGAATACTATTTTAACCGGACGTAAAATGTATCAGACCATCGGCTCAGCAGGTGTGACCGTCTCCATGGGGAGCTATGATATTTCGGTTTACCGCGCCCTCAATGTTTCGTTTGTGAACTGCAGCCAGACCAATGATATCAACGACAGCAGGTACTGGGGGATCATGGGGTCCAACTATTCGAAAAACCTGGTTTACGACGGTTGTATCTTTTCACGGTTTGATGCCCACATGGGCGTCGCCAATGCCACCATCCGCAATTCCACCATGGGACACATGGGAATCAATGCCATTGGCAGCGGTGTTTTGACCGTTGAAAACAGCACCATCCGCGGGAGAACACTGGTGAACCTGCGCTCTGATTACGGCAGTACCTGGCAGGGTGAATTTGTCATCCGCAACTGTACATTTGTGCCGGCTGGTGGCAAACCGGTGAGTGCAAGCCTGATCGGCGGTTCTTATTCCGGGCAGCACGATTTCGGATATACCTGCTATATGCCCGAACGGATTACCATCGAAAACCTGCATATCGACGATTCCCAACATCCGGAAAATTACCAGGGACCTGCTGTATTTTCAAATTTCAATCCTGAAATGACGGACGAAAGTTATAAAGAGAAATTTCCCTATGTCAAAACCAGGGAAGTCGTTCTGAAGAATGTAACCACAGTCAGTGGCAGGGAATTGCGACTCAGTGATAATACTTTTATGTTCAAAAATGTGAAGATTATTACCCGGTAACCGGTTCAGAAGTTTACAAAATGCCCGTCTGTATCATAACAAACTTCGAGATAAAAATTAAAATTTTTATATGTCCACTCGATTTTTTACCCCTAAATCCCCTGAAGGGGACTTTTAAGCTGCCCCTATAGCGGAGGGTTGGAGGGGTTAATGAGAAGACAGTTACAAACTCAAAGAATCAACACAATTTAGTTCTCTTTTGAGGCAGCCGGGCATTTCATTGTATAGCACTCTTTTGAAGAATAAAGATTACAGCATTTGTCAATTTGTTTTAACTGATCTCACAATCCTGGCTAACCCCCTTTTATTTCACCAGGTTTTTAAAGGCCGAACCAAAAATCAGGTAACCTGTGTTTCCGGCAATGGTTCCTTCGTTTTGTCCCCACAGAAATGGCCAGTCGTCGTAGTTCTCAAAATGGTCGGGTTTTCTGAATAACAAACCCGGTGCAACATTGCCCGGAATAAACGAGAAATCGGCCCTGTTGTTGCCATAAAACACCGCTTTCGGACGCGCAGCGCCCACGGTAGCAACGAGCGAATAGTTGTGGTAAGGGTGGCAGCCAAACAACCAATTGGTAACTTTGTAAGCCTGATTGGCATCGATAATTTCAGGGAAATGCTGACTTGCAAAACAAAGGGTGGTGCCAAAATTTACCACGGCTCCGCTGCCGGCCCAGTTGCCCAGGCCAATCGGTACTCCGTATGGATTATTTTTCTCTAGTTCTTCAATGTATTCTTTGTATTTTACCACATACGGACGGAGCTTTTCCTTGTAAGCTGCGTCCATGTATGGAATGGCATCCAGCGCAGTTGAAAGCGTGAAACTGATATTGCGTTCCAGGGCAGGCCACAGCAGTTGCTGAAATTTATCGATGTATTGCTGTTCTCCTGTTGAAATGTAAAGCTGCAGGTTGGTTGCCATATCTGCTCCGCCACCACCTCTACCGGGACGTTCCTGCGGTTGTTTGGCAAGAATTTCGGTAGCCTCTTTCAGCAGTCGTTTCGACTGGATTAATGCCCTTGCCGAAAGGTCATCATTATAACCTTTCAGGGCGCGGCTGGCTGCGGCAAACGTGGTGGCAGCCCTGAGATCGAGGCTGGCATTGCGGCTGGTAAAAGCCCACATGTCATCTTTTACACCGCTCGACTTGCCATCTGCAGCTTTCTCATACGGACCCAGATTCGGATTGTAAGGCAGACCATCGGTTAAGGAGGCGGCATCGCCAAGGTGGTGATAATTATCAAGAACCGCGTTGGAAAGCGTTTGCGACATGTGCCCGATAATTTCGGCCTGTGCCACCAGGTTCAGTGTACCATGTTCAATAAACTGCAGTACATCCGGTTTTCCATCCGGCCGGTGCAGATCCACATAGCGTTGTTGTTGATCCACAAAAGTCTGGTCGCGCAGGGGTTTGAACGATTCCCAGGTCTGTACAAAGTTTTGCACCACGCCAATGTTTGCCCCGGTTTCGATGTCAAAATCGCCGGCATCAAAAAATCCGCCCACGTTCAGTCCCGGGATCAGTTCCAGTGCTTTGTATTTGGTGTCGGTGGTCGGACCCTGACTGTGCAGGTCGAAGTGGTCGGTGTTGGGCGGAGCCTGCAGATAACCTTCCTTGAAAGGCTCGCCGTGCCAAACCCTGTACGCTTCGTTTACAAACATGTGGTTCATGTGAATCGGTATCCAGATGTCGCTGGTGGCATCGGTAATCTTGTCGTAAACACTGTTTTCGATGAGGAAGTTATTGGTTTTAAAGTTGCCATACTGAATGTAATAGATACCCGGCGTTTTGACAGAAGTGAAATCAAATTTCACATAATGGTATTTGTAATAGTCGCCCCACGACACAATGTTTCCGCTGAAAACTTCGCTTGCTGTGCCATCTTCTCCTATTTTAAAAATGGAAGCTTTTGCCAGTGGTTTGTCATTTTTGTCGAGTTCGATAACCGAAACTTTGGGTTGCGAAGGCAGGTAGCCCACCTGCGAAAAACCAATGTTGGGCTCCCGAATCCAGTCTTTGATGGCATGGGGTTCAACTATCCAACTCAATACTTTGCCGGTTTTTCCGGAAGGGAGGAGGCTGCGAACCACAAACCAGCCGTTTTGTGCTAACATGCGGCCATCAAAAAGCATCAGGTCAGCATCGGGCGAAGTGATTTTTACCAGTCGTTCGGGGGCATCGGGTGCCAGCAGTAAAGTGCGGCCGGTTTCCAGTGGCAGCGGGTCGATAAATTCGCCTGTGCCCTGGTCGTCGGAAGTGATGTATCCCTTGAATTGCTTCGGTTTTTCGGTGTTGGATTTTGTAACAGTGTTCCCCACCACATAGCGTGGAAAACGGTTGTAGCGACCATCCATCAGGTAGGTTTTCTGCCAGTACTGCGAGGGCAGAAATTCGAGGTTAAAACCGGCTTTTCCTTCCAGCGCGGCAGGAACCGGCTTGTCGAGGTACACAGCAATTTCAACGCCTTTTCCTTTGGCGGTTACCACCACGCGCGAATCAAAATCATAATCATTGTACCTCATTGAGGCCTCAATGGAGTTGGCTGTCCGGTCAACTTTGCGATCGGAAATGGCAGGAACCAGGTCCCACTGCTCGGGTGTGTTCGAAAGCCGCACAGCACCGCCCTGAGCCGTTCTCACACCGTGGTGAATCAGTTCGATTCCGGCGTTCTTCTCATCGTTAAAACCCCCGGTGAAAAGATTGCTGTACACCAGCACATTCACACCCTGTGTCTCGAAATATTCAAGGTCATTCAATTTCAGATCCTGGCCCGAAGCACAATGGAAGCCCGCCAGGAGAAGCATTACAATGAATATAAAGGATTGTCTTTTCATGTCAGTTTCAATCAGGTTATTGGTTTATTATGTTGTAAAATATGGTGCCGTTTATCAAAGCTCGCGGATCAGCAAAGCTATCCAAAAAACTATACAATCAAAATTTCTTCCTCAATTCCTCAATCACTCCCCCGAAGCTTTGAAGCAACCAATTACCGACCACCGAGCAGGGGAGGGGAGTCTGTGGATTTTCGATCTGTTTCTCTGTGAATTTTTACCGCGAAATCTTCACGCAGGCACCGCCACCGGGAGCCAGTTTCAGGGTCAGTACATCATTTTTGCTGACAGTTTTCGTTGTTACGGTGCTGGTTTCACGATTGGTCTGGTAGTGCGCATCCGGCCCGTCCTCCACAATTTCAGCCGTAAACTTTCCTTTGGGCAGAAAGGAAAGAGGTACTTGCAGTGTTCTGGATTCCTCATTCGTAGCCGCGCCAACGAGATACACACCATCCTGTGCCTGGCGCATCGTGACAATGTAGGCCCCGATTTCCCCGGCCAGGGTTTTGCTTTCGAGCCACGGCATTTTCTGTGCCGACAAAAACCTCAGCAGAGCCGGGTATTTTTGATAGTACTCCGGAATATCAGGAATAATGGTGGCCCCCGAAAACACAATCAGTGTGCGGGCGGCTTCCGAAACCACGGTTGACGGCACTTCCTGGTTGTTGTCAACCCGGGTGGTTCTGCCTTGCCGCAGGTCGAACATGCCGTTATTCATGTCGATGGGGCCGGCAATATTGTTAACAAAAACCGAGGTGACAAATGTTTTGGGTTGAAAAATCTGGTGCCCGTCTAACTGCGCCTTGCAGAATTCACGGGTAATGGCGTTGGGCCAGGTGCGCATTTGTCCGTACGGATGCACGGGGTAGTCGTGAAAGTTGACAAGCAGCTTGTTTTGAGCGCAAAGTTTTGTTATTTTTTTTGTAGCCAGGTTTTTCTCTTCCGGCTTTCCGTTCATAAATCCGTATTTTACACCGGTTGCCCCCCATCTGCCATATTGTTCGAGGGTTTGTTCGATGGGATAATTTTTTCCTCCCACATCGTTTAGGTACAGCCAGATACCAACACCCTTTTCTTTGCCGTATTGAATCAGTTTTTGTACGTCTCTGGCCTTGTCACCTTTTGTGGGGTCTGATGTTTGCGCAAATTCAGGGCCGTACCAGTTGGCATCCAGCACAAGGTGTTTGAACCCGTTTTCGGCGGCAAAATCAACCATTTTTATCCACGAGGGATACGACATGGTGTATTTAAATCCTTCCCAAATGGCCCCGTCGATGCGCCAGTCCCACAGGCAAACCCCGGGTTTTACCCACGAAAAGTCGTAGCCGGGCTCCGGCTCCGGATTCAATAATTCGATGAGATGAGAATCAACCAGAGCGCCCGGCGTTTTTCCATACAGAATGACCCTCCAGGCAGAACGGTATCCTGCATGCAAAATTTGAGGTTTTGAAGTCACCGTGAATTCCGTTTTGCCTTTTTCCGATGTCAGCTTCAAGGGTTCTCCTTCATCGAGACAGGCTTCGTGCAGCGCCAGGTAACACTGCTCTCCAGCTTTGATGGTCATCACCGGCAAGCGTTCTGTTCCGGTTTCTGTCAGCAATTCCGGGCCAATATTATGCCGTTCACCATTGTAATACCAGGCTGTATAATCGCCCGCAAACCGGTAAGCTGTTTGTTCGGCAACCACAGTTTTGGTGGTATTGTTTCCTTCCGGCACAACATAACGGAAAGCCACGCCATCGTTGTAGGCACGTGCAACAATCTCAAAACTTTCAGACGCCGATCCGAGCACCAGCGTCAATTCATTGTATTGATCAGGAACCACCGACCGCTTACCCCAAACCGGTTTCCAAACTGTATCGACTTTCTTCTTGTCTGTCTTCACCACCTTCCAGTCCTTCGACGGCACAATTGCATCCGCTTCCAGTTGATAACCCAGCGGAGACGCATCAATTAACCTGACTCCACCGGCCATCAGGCTATACACAAAATCCCCGTCAGCGTTTTGAGTGATGTTTAACTGAAGGTTTTTATCCGGCGATAACAACGCATACGATTCCGCACCGGCAGCATTTACAACCGGAGAAAACAACGCAAAAACAACAAAAAGAAACAGGATATTAAGTGCTGAACTGTTTTTCATATCAGGTATAATTTGGATTCATTGACAAATATATTTAATTACGATGTTTTTATTACACTTTTCCTCCGTTGCTCCGCTACCTGACAATTTTACGGTTTGATAAATTCGTTTTCAGTGAAATTCGTTTACTGAAAAGGATATATTTCAAATTGCGTGAGTAATTACAAGGGGGCAGCGAAATGAAAGCCAATATCTTACTTCATGCTAACTTTCGATTACTTTTTTTACTTATTTTTAATGTCGGAATAAAAACCTGCATCCTGATCATATCAATAATAAACATAAACCTGAATATAAAATCTCAATCTCCCGATGAAACGCAATAAAAAACACAATGTCATTCAGGCCAAACAGGAAAGCCAGCACCAGCGCAATCTTTTTTACCGGAAAATACAACAGACGATGGCGTTAATTGGCGATGCAAAAGCTTTTGCGATGCTCGACAAAAAAATGCTTGAAATGATGTATTACACACGCATTCGCCCTTATAAAATCATATTTCCCGATGACATAAAGACTAAAAGCAAAGTCAGGATATTGGATGAACTGAACACCACATTCAACAAGCTTTTAAATGCCACATTTATCGGTTTAGGCGAACAAAAAATTCAAATCAGCTTGTTCGATTATGGAGTGTATATCGAAACAATTTACTTTTTTTGGAGGAATGCCGATTTACATAAACCCGCATTCGAAACCCGTTTCAAGGATTGCTTCCCGATATTCAGCGACAATTTTCAGGAAACAAGAGTCGAGGCTTTGTCTCTCGTAAAACAAAAACTTGAAATTATCTCGTGGCTTTATTCCGATTTAACCCGCCAGGTCATCCGGTTTATTCCCGAAAGAGTTGAAAAGCCACAATCAGCAAGTGGTAATTTTGTTTATTACAACAACTATCTGCTCGAAGAAAAAGACATTGAAACAGAAACACTCGAAATTGATGGACATAAACGAACAATTTACAAAGTTTGCGCAACCAATACCGAAGGATTTATTCCACTGACAATTACCCCCGAAAAGCTTGGAATGAAAGGGTTACTGCAAAATTTTCCGCTGAAGGTATTTATTCAGATGCATGCCCTCGAACGAATGGAAACCCGTCTTGGAAAACTCTTCAGGATGTTTCATTATCATTATATTATTACTGCAATTCTCGCATCGGAACCTATTCCGGCCGATGAGAAAAACAGCTTTTTAATTCCGCTCACCAACGGAAAAACCCGGCTGGGTTACCTGAAAGCCGACGTGAGAGGTGATAAACTGATAATCCGCACTTTCCTGTTTTTAACCAACAACGGAACGCCCGAAGGGAAAAAACTGAACCATCTTTTCGGGCTTCAGAAAGCCGATAAAAATTACCTTGGCATAGACAAACTCAGCACATTTATACTTTCTGATATCAGAAAAGACGAAAAACTGAAAGCCCTGTTTTGTGAAGCCGGATGCGGGGAACTGTTCAACCTGGGCAAAACCTTACTGGCTGACCCTACTGATAAAGAGCTGGCCGCCGCCAATTTTATTACACATTACCTGGGAATCTGAGTAATGAAAAGTAAATTGCCCGGAACATAAGCGGGTTATCACGCTGTTCCCCGGCCTCCTCCACTCCTCGTTTGCAACCGTAAGTACGCGTTTCCTGAGTTGGTAACTCCTCTGCTCCTCGTTTGCAACAAGGAATATCCGGTTCCAGAGTTTGCAACTCCTCTACTCCTCGTTTGCAACGAGGAGTAAGCGGTTCCAGAGTTTGTAACTCTTTTTCCTTTTTTTATTTTTTTTCATTACTCCGGGCTGAGCACTTTTTTGAGTTGGCATCCGGCCTGGCATTGCAAATGCAAAACAGCCAACCCTTTTTTTGCAAAATAGGGCCGGAGGAATCTTTACTCACCCCGAGTTTTCCCGGTTTACATCAGGAAAACTCTGCCCCTCTCTCACGGAGAGAGGGGCAGAAATTGATATATCCAAAAACCTTATTCTCCGTTCTTTAAACTTTAGTAGTAATGAGAAGTCCCTCCGTTCCAAACCTTATTGATATGATAAATAAGGTTTCTTTTTTGTGTGTAACCCGGCTACTAAGGTTGGGGAAAAATTAAAATAAGGTTGAAAATTTTGCCCCTCCAAAATGCAGCTATTCAGTATTTTATTAGATTTGGAAAAAATTAACCTGGCATGAACAAAAAGCCTCAAAAAGCAACAGACTTTAACCCACAAAAAACATCAGATGATATTTACGATCAAATCCCTGCAACACCATAAAGTGAACAATACATCTCCTGTTGGTATGTAAAGAACACTTTTAAATGCTATATGAAAAATAAACATAATTAACTTGAAATTAGTTGGTCGGTGATTTTGAAAAACCAACTAAACATTAAATAATTAAGAAAATGGCAAATCATTCAAAGAAAATAGAGGTAAAAGACCTTACGCTTTGGGACGAGAATGCAAGATTCCCAGATAAATATTATAACCAAGAGGAATCGGAACTAATAGAATACTTTTTGTCAAAATCTGATTTTAAAATAAAAACCTTAATAGAAGCAATTGTTAAAGATTTTGATCTGCCACAATTGGAAAAAATTGTTGTTTGGAATGATGGAGAACAAAATATTGTTTTAGAAGGTAATAGAAGATTGACAGCTTATAAATTATTAATCAATCCTTCACTTGTAAAGGAAAGTAAACTAAAAGAATTCATTGAAACTGAAAAAGCAAAAATTGATATTTCAGACAATTATTTGCTAGAATGTATTTTAGTTGATGAAAGAGAAGATGCTTTTAGATATATTGATAGAAAACATTACAATGGGAACTTTGAAGTTGCCTGGAAAGATACAGAAAGAGCTCATTATAGTAAACGCAGAGGCAGTGAGAATCCTTTAGAACTAATTAAAATTGGCATTGCTAAAATTGTTAGAGACCTTGATTTACCAGAAGAAATGAAAGAACAAGTTTTAGGTCAAGGTTATGTAACAACTTTTTTCAGAACAATAACTACTAAACCAGCACAGAAACTGTACGGATACCACTTTGAAAATGATGAATTTAAAGTAAAAGATAAAGATTTTGGGGATAAACTTAAAGTCATAATATATTCAGTATTAAATAAGCAGGATATAAAAGGGAACAAAATTGATTCGCGTACTTTAAATAAAACAGAGGATGTCGAAAAATTCTTAGAATCAATAGAAATTGATGACACCAAAGTTGTTGAGGAAAAAATCAAGGAGAAAACAACTGAGAATATTTTTGGAGAAAAAACTATTACTGTTGGCCCAACACCTTCAAAACAAAAAGTACTACCCAAATCAACTAATAGAAATAATTTAATTCCTAACAGTTGCAGATTAACGATTCATGAAAATAAAATAAATAATATTTACCACGAACTAAAAGAAGATTTATTCCTAAATGGTTCAAAAAACATTACACCAAATGCAGTTGGAATACTATTTAGAGTTTTCTTGGAAATAAGCATTGATTATTTTTTAGAAAGAGAAGGAATAAATCTTCCCATTGAAACTAAATTAGCTGGCAAAATAACAAAATGTGCGAATGAATTAGAAACAAAAAATTTGGCAACAAAAAAACAATTAGTCAATATTCGTAAAGTAGCGACAGACAAGAATCATTTATTAAGTATTCAAAACTTTCATGACTATGTTCATTCATATAAGACACAACCTTCATCAAGTGATTTAATTTTAAAATGGGATAATTTACAGGAGTTTTTTCAAATTCTGTGGGATTATTGTTATCTAAACAGTAAAAAGAAATGAAGCATTATTCGCCGTTAAGATATCCTGGAGGAAAAAACAAATTAGCTGCTTTTATCGCTAAAATTTGCATTGACAATAATATAAATGGACATTATATTGAGCCATATTCAGGTGGGGCTTCTGTTGCAATATATCTGCTATTAGAGGGATTTGTTCAAAAAATAACTATTAACGATAAAGATCGTTCTATTTACGCATTTTGGCATTCAATATTAAATAATACTACTCAATTTTGTGAACGAATTCGTGATACAGAAATAACAATTTATGAATGGAAAAAGCAAAGAGCAATCCAAGCAAATAAAGAAAAAGCAAATCTATTAGATCTTGGTTTCTCTACATTTTTTTTAAACCGCACAAATAGGTCTGGTATCATTAATGGTGGGCCAATTGGTGGAATTGAGCAAAATGGTAACTACACAATTGATTGCCGGTTTAATAAAGTTGAATTAATAGATCGAATTCGAGTTATTGCATCAAGAAAAAAAGATATTAGACTATACAAAAAAGATGCAATTAAATTGATTCAACAAATCCAGAATGAATCAAATAATAACAACGTTATTTTCTATTTTGATCCTCCCTACTATCTTAAAGCTAGTTCTTTATACTTGAATCACTACAAATCTGATGATCATAAAGTAGTAAG
>CAZXVT010000022.1:0-39794 GCA_964644015.1 uncultured Maribellus sp. | reverse complement strand
GTGAACCGGCAATAAAATAACGCTTGTTTCTTCTTCTGCAACCGCATTGACGGTGCTTTTCAGATTTGTCATACAACACGTTAACGACATGGCACAAACTTCATCCTTTTTCAGAAAATACAAAAGCAGTTCATTCCCTTCGTTGTTATTTCTTGTTACTTTGATTAATCCGTTCAAAACCAACGGAAAACTGGAAATAAACTGGCCTTCGCGAATTAGTACTTCATTTGGCTGAAACACTTTATAAGTGCCATTTAAAACGATTTCTTCCTGAAGTGGTTTTTCAAGAAAATAGTATTGTTTATAAAAATCCTGCATTCAAATCATAAAGAATATAAACAGTAAATTTTTTTTTAGGATTTCCGGATTTGACGGTACTATTCCGGGATTTTTTCACCCATGATGGGAGCTTCGCCCTGGTAGGAGGAACCCATTCCTGTAAATTTATTTCCCTCCACTTTTACATCCACCTTGTAATGATCGGATTCTGTTTTCATTTCAATTACAAGTTTGTTCCCTTCTTTCAATTCAATTTTTGTAAATGGAATCGTGTAATTTTCAACCGTAGCATCGCCGGTAAGTTTGCCATCAACTTCCGAAATTCTGAAAACTCCGGTCATTTCACCCTGTCCGCCTGTGTCAACAATATATTTCCATTTCCCTAAAACCGGTTTAAAATCTGGCTGGGCAAATAATGGGTACGATAGTACAATTGCAATAAAGAGAATCAATAGTTTTTTCATAAGTAGAAGTTTTTAATTGTTTGATAAAATCTGCTCTTAAAAGTAAACAAATATCACAATGTAAAAACTTCAGCAGGGAAAAACAGGAAGTAAAAATCCTGTTTTAATCGAACATATCTTTCATTTTCTGAAAGAACGATTTTTCTTCCGCGGAAGGACCTTCCAGAAATCCGGGAGAACTCATCAGTTTTTCAAGCGTTTTTCTTTCTTCCCCGTTTAGTTTTTTCGGAATCCAGACATGAATGCGCACCAACAAATCACCTCTTCCGTAACCATTAACATCAGGAATTCCCTTGCCTCTGAGCCGGAGAATTTTTTCAGGTTGTGTTCCGGCATCAATTTTTACTTTCACTTTTCCTTCCGCAGTCGGAATTTCGGCAGTTGTACCCAGCGTAATTTCGGGGAACGAAAGAAACAGGTTGTATATAAGATTGTTTCCATCCCGCTGTAAATCTGCGTGTTCTTCCTCTGTAATAACTACAAGAAGGTCGCCGTTGATGCCGCCTCTGCGACCAGCATTGCCACGCCCTGAAACATTGAGTTGCATCCCTTCGCCAACGCCGGCCGGAATACGGATACTAATCACTTCTTCGTCGCGTACAATGCCTTCACCTGCACAGTGTGTACATTTATCAGTAATAATTTTTCCTTCTCCCTGACAAGTCGGACAGGTTGAGGATGTTTGCATTTGTCCTAACAAGGTATTTGTAACCCGGGTAACATGGCCAGATCCGCGGCAGGTGTTACAGGTTGTGTATGATGACCCGCTTTTGGCGCCAGTTCCGTTGCAATGGTCGCAGGCAACATGTTTTTTTACTTTGATTTTCTTTTCAACGCCTTCGATAACTTCTTTCAGATTGAGGCTTACTTTTACCCTGAGGTCCGAACCACGGCTGACACGGCGTCCACCGCCCCGTGAACTGCTTCCGAATCCTCCGAATCCTCCAAAATGGCCACCAAAAATATCACCAAACGAAGCGAAAATATCTTCAATATCATGAAATCCGCCACCGCTGAAACCACCGCCAGCAGCGCTGCCAACACCGGCGTGGCCAAACTGGTCGTACCGCTGTTTCTTTTCAGGGTTGCTTAAAACTTCGTAAGCTTCTGCAGCTTCCTTGAATTTTTCCTCAGCTTCCTTATTATTCGGATTTTTGTCGGGGTGGAATTGTAAAGCTTTTTTCCGGTAGGCTTTTTTTATTTCCTCCGGTGTGGCGTTTTTACTCACCTCCAGTACTTCGTAAAAATCTCTTTTTGCCATTCTGTTCAGCCTGTTTATTCTCCAATCACCACTTTGGCGAAACGGATTACTTTATCATTTAAAACATAACCTTTTTCAACCACTGCCACCACTTTGCCTTTTAATTCATCTGCCGGTGCCGGAATTTTGGTGATTGCCTCGTGCAAATCGACATTAAATTCCTGGTTGACAGCTTCAATTTCCTTTACATTATTTTGTTTCAGAAATTCGCTGAACTTATTGTAAATAAGCTGAGTTCCCTGTTTGCCTGCATCGGTTTCAGGAATATCTTTCAATGAATTGAGTGCTCTTTCAAAATCATCAACCACCGGCAGAATATTTACTAAAACCGATTCGCCGCCCGATTTAATAAGTTCTGCTTTTTCTTTAATGGTACGTTTACGGAAATTGTCAAATTCAGCCTGCAACCTCAGGTGTTTGTCAGATAAATCTGCAAGTTTGGCATTCAGTTCTTCTATTGCTTCGTCTTTTGCATCTTTTTTCGGATGACTTTTTTTATGAGATTTGGTTTCTTCATGCACTTCTTCCTGTTCCGGCTGAACTGATTCGTTATTCACTGCAGTTTCCTGTGGCTGCACATTCTGTTCTTCAGTAGTTATCTGTTTTTCCTTATTTTGTTTTTTCGAAGTCATTCCAAACATTTTTTATGTGTTAAATAATTTTTGGTTAATAGATGACGGCTGACTAATACAAAAATATTGCCATGTAGCCTGAAAAGACAAATTGACATTCATTACCGTAGAATGAATGTCAATTTGTATCTGCTCTGACAGGATTTTTGTCCTATTTTTTCAGATATTTTTCAAGAGCTGCTTCCAAAGCAGGTCCCCTGAGGTTTACTTCCAGAATCACTCCGTTTCCGTCTAGAAGATAGTTCGCCGGAATACTGCGGACACCATAAATTGCCGCATGTTTTGAATTCCAACCCTGCAGGTCGCTGATGTGATACGGCCACGCCAGTTTATCCTGTTTAATTGCTTGTTTCCATGCATCGGCTGTTTTGTCGAGTGAGGCACCAAATATGGTGAATCCTTGTGCATTGGTGAATTTTTTATCCTTGTATTTATTGTAAGCAGCTACTACATTGGGATTTTCACGCCGGCAGGGGCCACACCAGGCTGCCCAGAAATCAAGCAATACCAACTGACCTTTTGTGTCAGACAATTTAACTGTTTTGCCATCAGGTGATGTTCCGGTAAGTTCAGGAGCTTTATTCCCGATTTTGGTTCCGATTGTTTGCGCCATCGCAAAAACAACTGTAAACAGCGCGAGTAAAATTGTTAATCCTGTTTTCTTCATATTCGTTATTATTCAATTTATTTTTTATAATTTTTATTTGTCGGGATTAAAGTCCCCAATTCTTTTAACATTCAAACATAATGAAAGTTTATTGCTGCTCATCAGCCGCGGGTGATTTTTGCCCCCAAATCATTTAACCTCAGATCGATATTTTCGTATCCCCGGTCGATTTGCTCGATGTTTTCAATAACACTTTTACCCTTGGCCGACATGGCAGCAATCAACAACGCAATTCCTGCCCGGATGTCGGGTGAACTCATTTTTGTACCACGCAGGCTGTGAGTCCGGTTCAATCCGATAACTGTTGCCCTGTGCGGATCACAGAGGATAATCTGGGCGCCCATATCAATCAGTTTATCTACAAAGAAAAGTCTGCTTTCAAACATTTTCTGGTGAATCAGCACACTACCTTTTGCCTGCGTTGCCACAACCAGAAAAACACTCAGAAGGTCGGGCGTCAACCCTGGCCAGGGTGCGTCGGCAATAGTCATAATTGAACCATCGATATAATTTTCAATTTCGTAATGCCTGTTTCCGCTGATAATCAGATCATCGTTTTTGTGTTCCATTCTGATTCCAAGCTGACGGAATGACGATGGAATGATTCCCAGGTGCTCAACTCCTGCATTTTTAATGGTGATGTCAGAATCCGTCATAGCAGCCAGTCCAATAAAACTGCCCACTTCAATCATATCCGGCAGAATGGAGTGAGTGCATCCTTTCAGTGATGTGACTCCTTCCACAGTCAGCAGATTTGACCCGATTCCGGATATTTTTGCACCCATTGAAACCAGCATTTTGCTGAGTTGCTGCAAATATGGTTCGCAGGCCGCATTGTAAATGGTTGTGGTTCCTTCGGCAAGTACTGCTGCCATCAGAATATTGGCTGTTCCGGTAACCGAAGCTTCATCGAGTAACATGTAGGCACCTTTCAGTTTCGATGCAGTTACCGAATACCAATGTTTTTCATTGTCGAATTTAAAGCTGGCTCCTAATTTTTGTAACCCGATAAAATGTGTGTCAACCCTGCGCCGGCCAATTTTGTCACCTCCTGGTTGTGGAATCAATCCTTTCCCGAAACGTGCCAGCAGCGGACCGATAATCATGATAGACCCGCGAAGACTTGCCGCCTTTTTGGCATACTCCGGAGTTTTCATAAAATCGAGGTTAACATTCGCTGCATTAAAGCGATATTTACCTTTTTGAATTTTGTCAACTTCAACACCCAGATTACCTAATATTTCAATCAGTTTTAGCACGTCGCTGATTTCAGGAACATTACTGATGATCACATCCTGGTTGGTGAGGAGCGTGGCACAAATAATCTGTAATGCTTCGTTTTTTGCTCCTTGCGGTTCGAGTTCTCCCTTTAGTTTACAACCGCCTTCAATGGTGAAAGTTGACATGTTTTCGGGTTATTTCTTTTTGTGTTGTTGCTGTTGTTTTTTCTTTTTATTGGGTTTGCCAACGATTGACTTTGTATCGGTAAGCTGAACTGTGTCAGCGTCAATGGTTACTTCTCCTTTCGTAAGTTCTTTCAAATCTTTGAAGATTTTTTCATCTTCCACCGCATCTTTATTCCATGCGAGGTACGATTTTTTCATTTGGTTGGCAATCTGTTCAATCAGAATATCGCGTTCTTCGCCTTCCATTTCGGAAATTTTGCCAATCATCAGTTCCATGGTATAACCATAATGCCTGTATTTGATGTTGTTAACAGGGTAGGGAACACGTTTTGGTTTTCCGGTCAGAATATCGGGAGTTGGCGGATTGTAAGGATAATCGATATCGAGTTTAAAATCCGACATGATGGCAAGGTGGTCCCACAGTTTGTGTTTAAATTCGGCTACATCGCGGAGGTAGGGATAAAGATTTCCCATTACATCAATCACTACCTGGGCCGATTTATTGCGTTTGTCGCGGTCTTCGATGGTGAAAAGATAGTCAACCATATGCTGAATATTTCTGCCGTATTCGGGGAGCGGGAGTTTTTTACGTTGTGTATTATAATCCATTTTGTAATTCGTTTACTATATTTTACTTTGTTCGGAATAAAGAGTTTCAGGCGGGTTACACACGATGCAAAACTAATTAATTCCGTGCAATACGCAATTTTATTTTAGCTGTCAGGCTATAATCTTCAGTTTGGCAAATTTCAGCAGGAGTTGTTTTTGCCCGTGCGCCGGAAAAAAAACAGTGGCCTTGGCATCCGGCATTTTTCCTTCAATCCTGATCACTTTTCCTTCGCCGAAACGCTGGTGCAAAACGGTCATTCCCTGCAGAATTTTTTCAGGAGCGTCGGCTTCAAAACTGTTGTTTTGCTGATTTTCAGGAACAGACCGTCTTAAAAACTGGTTAGTTTGATTTGTGAGAAGGGATTTTTTAATTGGCCTGTTAAAGTGAAACGATGTTTCATCCAAATCCCTGTCTTTTTGCAGGTTTGTTTTGAATGACGAGCCCGGAACCAGAATATATTTCTCGTCGATTTCGGAAAGAAAACGGCTGGGATTGCAGAAATCGAGATTTCCGTAGCGATATCGCTGGCTTGCATACGAGAGCCAGGCGTTTTCCTTAGCCCGCGTGAGTGCCACATAAAATAAGCGTCGCTCTTCTTCCAACGAATCATCGGTTTGTTTCTGGTCCTGTCGCATCGAGGGAAAAAGGTTTTCTTCCAAACCTACCACAAAAACATTTTTAAACTCTAGACCTTTTGCCGAGTGAATGGTCATCAAAGTTACTTTATCGCGGTCTTCCTCTTTGTCGCTGTCCTGGTCGGTGAGCAAAGCCACATCCGCCAGGTAATTTTCCAGTTTTCCGGGTTCACCGGTTTCGAGTGCATTCAAACTGAATTCCTGGATGGCGTTGAGTAACTCCTGCGTGTTTTCGTAACGGCTGACACCCTCGGGTGATTTATCGTTGTAAAATTCTTTCAGCAAACCGGTTTCGTTGGCGATGATTTTTGCCGCCGAAAACGCGTCGTTTTCCTGTGCTGCTTTTTGAAATCTCTGGACGAGGTTGTAAAATGAAAGCAGCTTTGTGATTGTTCCTTTATTGAATGCTGGAGCATTATTTTCTTCGAGGTTGCTGAGAATGTTCCAAACCGATGTTTCGGCTGAATTGGCTGCCGTTTCGAGTTTTTCGAGTGTTGTGTCGCCAATTCCGCGCGCCGGGAAATTGATGATTCTTTTCAGTGCTTCGTTGTCTGCGGGATTGGTTGTCAGTCTGAAATAAGCAAGCAGGTCTTTGATTTCTTTGCGTTGATAGAAACTCAGGCCACCATAAATTTTGTAGGCAATGTTCCTTTTTCGCAGCGCTTCCTCAAAAATACGTGACTGGGCATTGGTGCGGTAAAGAATGGCGTAATCGGCGTTTTTGTAATGGTCACGCAATTGTGTTTCAGCAATTTCCTGCACCACCAGAAATCCTTCTTCGTTATCGGTGAGTGCCGACAGAACTTTGATGGGTTTTCCCTCTTCCTTTTCTGAAAAAACGTTTTTCGGAATCTGGCGTTTATTTTTTGCAATGATGCTGTTGGCAGCATTTACAATGGTTTGCGACGACCGGTAGTTTTGTTCTAACTTGAAAATTTTGTGGTCGGGATAATCGGATTTGAAGTTCAGGATATTTTCAATTCTCGCCCCGCGAAACGAATAAATACTTTGAGCATCGTCGCCCACCACACAAATATTATTGTTTTTCGATGCCAGCTTTTTGATAATCAGGTACTGCGCATAATTGGTGTCCTGATACTCATCAACCAGAATGTAATCAAATTTGTCGAGGTATTTATTCAGAATTTCCGGATAATCGCGGAACAGAATGTTGGTTTTCAGCAGTAAATCATCAAAATCCATCGCCCCTGAAAGAAACAATCTTTTGGCGTATTCTTTATAAATTTCGGCGATGGCGCTCATTCTCATATTTTTATCCACCAGCCTGATTTCGGGTGAATTGGCATAAACCACCGGTGTCAGCAGGTTATTTTTTGCCATCGAAATCCGTCCTGCTACTACGTTGGGTTTGTAAGTTTTATCATCTAAGTCAAAATCCTTGATGATGGAACGGATGAGACTTCGGCTGTCGTCACTGTCGTAAATAGTGAAATTGGATGGATAGCCCAGTATTTCGTGTTCGGTTCTGAGAATGCGTGAAAAAATGCTGTGAAAAGTTCCCATCCACAGAAAACGCGCTGTATTTTCACCCACAACCGCCGAAATACGTTCTTTCATTTCGCGGGCAGCTTTGTTGGTAAAAGTGAGCGCCAGAATGGTTGACGGACGCACTCCCTGTTTTAAAAGATGCGCAATTCGATAAGTCAGAACCCGGGTTTTGCCCGATCCTGCCCCTGCAATAATCAGCGAAGGACCTTCTGTTCTTACTACAGCTTCGTATTGCGATGGATTTAATTCGCTTAAATAATTTACCGGCACTGCCTGAGTTTTTATTCTGCACAAAAGTAAAAGATGTTCCGGGCAATTTTTCCGCTGTTCAGAATGTTTTATTAACAAGTTGTCAGATGATGCGGTTTTACTGGTTGTTTTTTACCCGCCGGCAAACAATTTAATAAAAATTATACGTTAATATTGCAGCACAAATGGTTGAAGAAATGAATTATAAAGCCTTTCCGAAATTTCTGATTTTATTGCTCATTATTTTTTTATCGGTTGATTTGAAATCACAAATCACCGCGCCGGGCGCTTCGGGTTCTGATAAAACCCAATACCCGGTTTTTACCGAAACCGACAGTATTTTTATTTTCTGTGTACAGGAATCTGGAATATCAGCAGGTTCGTTGAGGGCAACCACCACTTTTTCTGAAACAAAAACTTTTCTTTGGGAAAAATACAATCTGTCGTCTTCCGCGTTTGAGTTTTATTTCTCCGAAAGTACAAGCTCATCCAATTCCGAAATCAACAATCTGGGCGATGGTTGTTACAGAATTACTATATCTCAGGGTGGAAATACACAAATTTTCCGTGCCTGGGTTTTTAATAACTGGTACGCAGCCACTGCTGGAATTGAAAATTCGACCTGCGATGGATTCAGGCTTGTTTCGGAACATGAAACCGGCGAATTAAAATATTACGACCTTTCGACAAATGCAGAAATTTTACTGAATAAACAGGTGAAAGTTCAATGGATTGCCGGAAGTGACATTGTTGCCACCATTGCCGATTTTAATGTAACCGAACCTCCGACAAAAAGCACCGATTTCACTTTCAGGGTTTATGACCAATATGGATGCCAGGGAACTGCGCTGGTAAATTATGAGTCGATTGTAACCAAAGCTTCCTTCACGATTGATAATGCAGAGGGCGAAGCTCCGCTGACTGTTACTTTCAGTAATACTTCTGAAAACGGAACTGCCGGCGCTTATGAATGGTTCTTTTTCCGCGACCTGGATGAAATAAAGAAAGAATCTGAAGGTTCATCAGCTCCGGTTGACAGTATTATGATTGTGGCTTATGACGACAGCCCTGTTTATACTTATGAAGCCTCGGGAACTTATATGGTAAAACTCGTCTCCAAGAAAATATCCTCCGGAATTACCTGTGTTGATACTTTTTATCTCGAAGATTACATCAAAGCTGACACTTCATTTATTTCGGTGCCGAATGTATTCACACCAAACGGAGATGGAACCAATGATTTGTTTGTGGTGAAATTCTGGTCGATGCAAAGTGTCAGAATCGATATTTTTAACCGTTGGGGAAAACGGATACATTATTGGGAAAGTGGTGATGTAAGAGGGTTCAGTCAAACCTGGACACAAACCGTTTGGGATGGCCGGTTGATGGGGGGCAGATATGCAAGCCCGGGTGTTTATTTTTACAAAGTTTCGGGACTTGGCCGCGACGGAGCAAAACGCCATAAAGATGGGTTTTTTCATCTGTTCAGGGGAAAAGACTGAAACATCAGGCTTCGTTAAACGAATGTAATATTGCTTCTATAATTTCATCCGGATCTTTCTGTTGAATATTGAAAATCCTTTCAGCTGAAATTCTGAATTTATTCTTTAATTGTGGTGAAATTTCTTCACAGAAAAAGTGTATTAATTTATTGACTATCATTTTTATCTGAACAGTCTATCTGTCAAAAATACCAAAGGATTAATCAATAATCTGAACTTCCTCTGTATCGTTAAATAAATCAAAGTCGCTGCCAAACTGAGCCATAAATTCAATGCTAAATGCTCTGTATGTATAACTTATTGGCAATAAAATAACGGCATTAATAAAAGGTATCATTAAAAGAAGCAGTCCAATACAACAGGTTGCAAGGGCTGCGATCAATACGGCAATTACAACGGCAATTGTTAAAAGAAATACGAACAAGCCGTAAACAATAAAAGAACCAGGGTTCGAGAGTGTCAACGATAACAGTTTTGACCATGCTTTTGTGGCGCTGATTCTGTATTTGTACATGATCGGAACGATAAAATCATTCAGAAAAAGTGAAATGTATCCAAAAACTATAAACAATGCGATGATGGTTACAATAAACCCAATTATAAAGCTGATTTTCGACACTTCAGGAAGAACGCCGTTGTGTATGTTTTTTGCAACGCCAAAACCGTAAATAGCCAACAAGACAAAAATCAACAATACAATCCACCCATAAATAAACTGCCACCAAAACAAAGAATTACCTTCTTTTCTGAATTCTTTCCAGGGTTTTACAATTTCTTCTTCATTTTTAACTACGTTTTGTAAAAACATAAATTTTCCTCTTGAGCTTACCCAGGTAATTACCACCGCAATTACAACAAGAAAAAGTAGTCCGGTAATTATGAGTGCAAACCAGAAAGGGTGTTCAATCAGCCAATTCTGAGCAATTGAAGGGAACGAATAAAACTCATTCCAGTCAAAATTCTCCATTTTGTTACCAATATTACTGTTTCCACCGCCGCCGCTACCACCACCACAATCGGCCAATCCGGCCAAAAATGCTGTAAAACCAACGTTTATCCATTTCGAAAGATTAAATGGCTGAAAAAGGGATTTCTTCATTCGGTTGAAGCCCTTTACGAGAGGCTCGCTGTAGCTGATACTCATGGCTGTTTATTTTTCGGTTTATGCAATTTACAAAATCGTTAAACATTTTTGTTGTAAATAATCAACAATTTATAAAAAAGAACCCCGGCTCATTTGAGCCAGGGTCTTTCATTGGTTTATAGTGAAATGGATTAGAAAATGTGCTATTCTTCGTCTGCCTCCTCAGCATAAGCTTTGAGCAGTTCTTCCTGTACATCCGATGGTACTTTTTCGTATTCGCTGAAATCCATGTTGAACAAGCCGCGTCCGCCAGTGATTGAACTTAGCGAAGTGGTGTATTTATACATTTCTTTCAACGGAACTCTGGCAGTAATTTTTTCAAGTCCCTTTTCAGAACCCATACCCATAATCATGGCACGACGTCCCTGAAGGTCACTCATGGTATCGCCCATTCTGTCCGATGGAACCCAAACATTGAGGTTGTAAATCGGTTCAAGAATTTTTGCACCTGCATTTTTAAAGGCTTTGCTGAAAGCATTTCTTCCTGCCAGCCTGAACGAAATTTCGTTTGAATCAACCGGGTGCATTTTCCCGTCATATACATAAACCATAATATCACGGGCGTACGAACCTGTCAACGGACCTTCTTCCATTTTTTCCATGATTCCCTTCAGAATGGCCGGCATAAAACGGGCATCGATTGAACCACCCACAATGCAGTTGTTGTATATGAGTTTACCACCCCATGGCAATTTGTGTTCCTGAGTATCGCGCACCGAGATTTTTTGTTCTTTATCTCCAAATTTGAACATCGATTTTGGTGAGGCACCTTCTTCGTATGGTTCAATAATCAGGTGAACTTCGCCAAACTGACCGGCACCGCCTGATTGTTTTTTGTGTCTGTAATCGGCCTGTGCAGGTTTTGTGATGGTTTCACGATACGGAATTTTCGGTTGATATACTTCCACTTCAATTTTGTGAATGTTATCGAAAAACCATTTCAAAATATTCAGGTGATATTCACCTTGTCCCTGAACGATAAGTTGTTTCAGTTCTTTTGAGTATTCGATGAGGAAAGTAGGGTCTTCAAACCTTATTTTATTGAGTACTTCACCCACTTTTTCATCGTCCGATTCGTTTTTGGCTTTCATGGCCACCGAAATTCTCGGCCCGGGGAATCTTATGAGTTCGTATTTAATATCAACTTCTTTTGTTCCAAGTGTCTGGTTGTATTTTGTTTCTTTCAGTTTTACGGTACAACCAAGGTCACCAGCAACTAATTCTTCCACTTTTTCGCGGTTTTTACCAACCGGGGCAAAAATCTGCGATAATCTTTCCTTGTTGGCAGTTGTGCTGTTAATCAAGTCGAGACCTTCGGTGATTTTTCCGGTCATTACTTTGAAATAAGTAATTTCACCCACGTGTGGCTCAACGGCAGTTTTGAAAACGAACAAACTCGGTTTTTCGGATTCATTCATTTTAAACTGTTTGCCATCTGTGGCTTTAATCCTGATATTTTCAGCAGGTGATGGTGCATTGTTGCCAATAAATTCGAGTAAACGGCCAACGCCGATATTCTTTTTGGCACAAGTACAAACAACCGGATACAAACTGCGGCTTAAAATTCCCAGACGAATACCTTTGCGCATATCTTCTTCAGAAAGCGAACCCTGTTCAAAATAGAGTTCCATCAGCGATTCTTCGTTTTCGGCTGCCATTTCCACCAGTTCGTTGTGTAACTCGCTGGCTTTGTCCATTTCCGAAGCAGGGATATCGGTTACTTCAGGTTTTCCGCCATCTTTGCCGTATTTGTAAAGTTTCATTTTCAATACGTCAACTATTGAAGAGAAACCAGGTCCGGCATCAACCGGATATTGAATGACAGTTACTTTGTTTCCAAATAAGTTTTTGCACTGTTCCAGTGTCGATTCAAAATTTGAATTGTCATGGTCGAGTTGGTTGAAAATCAAACCAACCGGAATATGTGCGTTATCTGCATGTCGTGATGCACTTTCGGTACCGGCTTCCACGCCGTTTGAAGCATTCACAACAATAAAATTCATATCAGTAACATACAACGACGAAACAACACCTCCACAAAGGTCGTCCATTCCGGGAGCATCGATGATGTTGATTTTCTTGCCGTTTGATTCGGTGCACATCAGGGCTGAATACACCGAGTTTCCGTAATCTTGTTCAATTTGAGTATAATCCGATACTGTGTTTTTGGCGGTTACTTCGCCGCGGCGATTAATGGTTCCACCCTCGAAAAGCAACGCTTCTGCAAGGGTGGTTTTCCCACTGCCAGCATTTCCCGAGAGCGTAATGTTCCGAATCTGATCAGTTTTATAAACTTTCATATTATTGTTTTTTTGATTTGTTTTAGTCTCCTCCGATTGTCAATTTTCGGATAAGGCCACCAAAAATAGTAATAATTTATTAACACGCAAGACCAACCTCTTTTGTTGAAAAAGTATAATGAAAATGCAACGAAATTACAATTTTACAAGTTGGTGTTTATGAGTGGATTAATTTTTGATAAATCAATTCTTGTTCCTGTAAGTAATTCAATAACAGTAATATGAGTGTTGTGATAATAATTTTTCAAACTAAAGTTTTTTGGTTTTGTTATTAAAATTTATGAATTGAGGGTTACTTAATTGTTACATCTTGCAATGTAGTCGTGATAGCTGATATTATTTCTATTTTTGTCTGCCTGAAAACTTTGTATGAAACGGAAATCAGTGCTTTCATTCATAATTATTTTAATGTTTTTCTTCAGCTTGGAAGCACAACAGAATTTTGTGATCAGCGGTCATATTCGCGATGCTGCTTCGGGTGAAGATTTACCCGGTGCTTCGGTCTTGGTGCTCAATAAAACAGGACTCGGTACTGTTTCCAACAGTTATGGATTTTATTCTCTTTCACTTCAGGCCGGAAAATACAAAATAAGATTTCAATACATTGGTTTCGAATCCCGGGAAATGGAAATTGAACTTTCCGGCAACCGGAAAATTGATATTGAACTGTCGGAGAAATCGGTTGAATTGGGAAATATTACAGTAACTGGCGAAAAGGCTGACCGGAACATCACTTCGGTTGAGATGGGAAATGTAAAAATGGTTCCCAAAGAGATTGAAAAAATACCGGTGATTTTTGGCGAACAGGATATCATGAAAACCATGCAGTTGACACCCGGAATCAAATCGGCAGGGGAGGGGAACTCTGGTTTTTATGTGCGTGGCGGTGGTATTGATCAGAATCTCATTTTATTGGATGAAGCGCCGGTTTACAATGCCTCTCATCTTTTGGGGTTCTTTTCTATTTTCAATTCCGAAGCAATCCGCGATGCCAGCTTACTGAAGGGTTCAATTCCGGCTGAGTATGGTGGTCGGGCATCGTCGGTTTTTGATATTAAAATGAAAGAGGGCAACATGAAAGAGTTTGGAGTTGCCGGAAGTGTGGGGCTGATTTCGTCGAATGTGGCAGTGGAAGGTCCTTTTGAAAAAGACCGCGGATCGTTTATCATCAGTGGCCGCCGGACTTATGCCGACCTTTTTCTGGCTTTTTCAAATAAAGAAGAACTCAAAAATACAAGCCTCTATTTTTACGACCTGAACCTGAAAACCAATTACCGGATTAACGAAAACAACCGGATTTATCTTTCGGGTTATTTTGGCCGCGATAATTTCGGTTTTAACAACGAATTTGGTTTCGACTGGGGAAACATAACCGGAACGATGCGCTGGAACCATAATTTCGGTGAAAAACTATTTTCAAATACCTCGTTGATTTTCAGTAAATATTCATACGATGTGAATATACTCGGCGATGCAAGTATTACCATTGGTTCGCAGATTGATGATGTTAACCTGAAACAGGATTTTACGTGGTATGCTAATCCGCTGAATACCGTAAAATTTGGTGGAAATGTGATCTATCACAATATTCTTCCGGGAGAAATCAAAGCATCAGAAAATTCGGGTGTGAATGCTGAAACGATTACAAAACGGAAGGCAATTGAATGGGCTGCTTATTTGTCGAATTCGCAACAACTGACAGAAAAGCTGAAATTGTATTATGGTTTACGACTGGCGTTGTTCAGTAATATCGGACCGGGTGAATTTTATGAATTTGGCGAAAACGGACAACTTTCAGGTACAACAAATATCGAAGATTTTGAATTTGTAAAAACACAGGGCGGCCTGGAACCCCGCTTGGGATTGAATTATATCATCGACTCAAAAAGTTCGGTAAAAACTTCATACAATAGAATTTACCAGTTTTTGCATCTGCTTTCAAACTCAACCACCACAACGCCAACCGATTTGTGGCTGCCCAGCAGTAACAACGTAAAACCGCAGATCGCTGACCAGATTTCTGCCGGTTATTTCAGAAATTTCAAAAACAACGAATTTGAATCGTCGGTTGAAATTTATTACAAAGACCTGAAAAACCAGATTGACTACCGCAATGGTGCTGAGTTGGTTTTTAATTCGACTGTTGAAGCCGAATTGGTTTATGGCCGGGGCTATGCCTATGGCGCCGAATTTATGTTTAAACGTAATTTTGGTAAACTGAACGGTTGGGTTAGTTATACTTTGTCTAGAACATTCAGACAGTTCGACGAAATAAACCATGGAAATCCTTTTCCGGCACGGCAGGACAGAATTCATGATGTGGCGCTTGTAGGTATTTATAATATTACCCCGAAACTCGATTTTTCGGCAACGTGGGTTTATTACACCGGAAATGCCGTTACATTCCCCAGTGGAAAATACGAAATTGATGGTCTGATTGTGGGATATTATACCGAAAGAAACGGTTACAGAATGCCGCCTTATCACAGGCTTGATTTGTCGTTGACATGGCAACGTAAAAAGACAGAAAAATTTGAATCGAGCTGGAACATTTCGGTCTATAATGCTTATGCCCGTGAGAATGCCTATTTTATTCAGTTCAGGCAGAATGAAGAAAATCCGGATATTACCGAAGCCGTTCAGTTTGCAATTTTTAAAGCCATTCCTTCTATCAGTTATAAGTTTAAATTTTAAACAATGAACAAAATGAGCAGGGGAAAAATAACTGAAAAATCAAAATTGAAATCAGCTTCGAATTTCTTTCTAATACTGATTATAACAGGAATATTTATTTCTGGGTGTGAAAAGGTGATTGATGTTGATTTAAACGAAGCCTCTCCTGCGTTGGTAATTCAGGGAAACCTGAGCAGCGACCAGAAAGTGGCAGAAGTGAAACTTACCATGACCACCAGCTATTTCGATACTTTATCACCCGAAAAAGTTACAGGTGCAAAAGTTTCGCTTGAAGACGGAAAAGGACAGAAAATAGTGCTGATTGAAACACTGAAAGGAGTTTATGCAACATTTGGGCTGAAACCGGTTTTTAATACTAATTACAAGCTTATTGTTGAAACAAGGGATGAAATCTATCAGGCTGAATCGGTTTTAAATCCGCCGGTTACAATCGATTCCGTTACCTGGGAATATGACGAAGGAAGTTCGTTTTTTGATGCCGGATATTACCTGAATGTTTGGTTTTCCGACCCGCCATCTGTTCAGAATTATTACAGAATTCAGATTTACCGAAATGGTTTGCTCAAAAGGAGCATGGATGATTTAATTGTTTTTAACGACCGTTATGTTGATGGGAATAAAGTTGGTATTTCATTGTTTAATGATCCCTATTATCTGAATGATACAGTTAGGGTACAACTTATTTCACTCGATAAAAATGCATATGATTATTTTAATACCCTGGCTGAATTGATCAATACAAACCCAGGTTCGGCGGCGCCTGCCAATCCGAATACCAACTTTTCGAATGGTGCTTTGGGATATTTTTCAGCCTGGAGTTCCGATACGCTTTCTATAATTATCAGGGAATAAAAATTTGATCGTTTAGAGATTTGTTTTTTACCGTTTTAGTTGTAATGAAGCACATTTTGTAAGTTTTAAAAAAAGTAAATGTAGTGGCGCGATATAAAATTACTATTGAATATGAAGGAACCCGTTATTCGGGTTGGCAATTACAAAAGGGAACGAAATCGGTGCAGGGAGCTGTTATTGATGCCTGCAAACTGATTTTTCCGGGTGAAAAAATTGAGTTGTATGGTGCCGGTCGCACCGACCAGGGTGTTCACGCACTGGCACAGGTTGCGCATCTCGATGTAAACAGAAATACAAATCCGCTCAAATTGAAATTCCAACTCAACGATAATCTGCCGCCCGACATTGTTGTGAAAAAAGTGGAGCAGGCTTCACCCAAATTTCATGCACGTTACGACGCGGTGCATCGCAGCTATTTGTACCAGATTTCAAAACGGCCATCGGCTTTTGGTAAAAAAATGGTTTGGTGGGTAAAAGATCCGCTCGACATCGAAAAAATGAAGCAGGTCGCTTCGCTGTTTACCGGCATGAAGGATTTTAAGAACTTTGCCGAAAAATCAGACGAGGACAAATCGACGCTGGTGGAGATCAGCAAAATTGAAATTGCTGAATCCGGCGATTTGATTCTGATTCGTGTTTCGGGCAGCCATTTTTTGTGGAAACAGGTGCGCCGGATGGTGGGCGTGATGGTGGAAGCAGGCAGGGGAAAACTCAGTATTGGCGAAATAGAAGCCATTTTTACCCGCCCCTCTGATATTGTGGCAAAATTGACTGCACCGCCTTCAGGTTTGTATCTCGAAAAAGTTTGCTACGCAGGTGATAAGTTGCCGGAAGATTTGGTGCCGGTGATCAGGGTGGAATAAAATTCCAGACAAAGAATTTTCGGTTATTAACATATTTCATTTGCTGATAATATGCTTGAAATACTGGCTGTTTAAAACCAATCAGCCTGAATTTAAAGGTTAATCATTCAAATTACTATCTTTCGCCAACAAAACAGAGCAATGGCAAAGTTTCCACAATATCTGCAACCCGATGCAATGGACTGCGGCCCGACTTGTCTGCGGATCGTGGCAAAACATTTCGGGCGGCACTACAACCTGGAAACACTGCGCAACCTCACCTGGAAAACCCGCGAAGGCGTTTCATTGCTGACAATCAGTGACGCCGCTGAGAAAATCGGTTTCAGAACACAGGGCGTTCGGTTAACCATTGACAAACTTCCGGAAATACCGTTACCCGCCATTCTTCACTGGAATCAGAATCATTTTGTGGTTCTGTATAAAATAAAAAAGAGCAGAAAAGGGGCAGTTTATTATATCTCAGATCCGGCTCACGGTTTGGTTGAATACAACGAAAAGGATTTTCTGAAAAGCTGGGCTTCGACATCACAAAACGATTTACCCGCCGGAATTGCACTTTTGCTTCAACCAACCGCTGAATTTTACAAAGAAGAAGGTGAAACGGTAAACCGTACTGGTTTTGGATACCTGTTTTCGTACCTGAAACCTTACCGCAAACTGATCACGCAACTGATGCTTGGCTTTCTGACCGGCAGTTTGCTCAGCCTTATTTTTCCATTTCTTACACAGGCGATTGTCGATGTGGGTATTTCGACCAATAACCTGAATTTTATTGTGCTGGTGCTAGTGGCACAACTGGTTTTGGCAGTCAGTCAAACGGCTGTGGGTTTTATCCGGAGCTGGATCATGCTGCACACAAGTACACGGGTGAGTATTTCACTAATTTCCGATTTCCTGATCAAACTGATGAAGCTGCCCATCCGGTTTTTCGATACAAAACTGATTGGCGACCTGCGACAACGCATCGACGATAACCAACGCATCCAGTCTTTCCTCACCGGAAACCTGATCAGCATGTCGTTCGGGATATTTATTTTCATCATCTACAGCTTTGTAATGGCCTATTACGACTGGACGATTTTGTTGATCTTTTACATCGGCAGTGCTTTGTACATTGGCTGGATTTTGCTGTTTCTGAAAAAACGAAAAGAGATAGATTATAAACGGTTCAGTGTTTCGGCAGCCAACCAGAGCAATGTTTACCAGCTAATTACCGGGATGCAGGAAATCAAACTCAACAACTGCGAAAAACAGAAACGGTGGGAGTGGGAACGCATCCAGGCAAGGCTTTTCAAAGTAAGTGTGAAAGGTTTGATGTTGCAGCAAAACCAAATGGCAGGTTCAACTTTAATTAATCAGGCAAAAAACATTCTGATTTCGTTTATTGCCGCCAAAGCAGTAATTGAAGGAAACATGACCTTGGGGATGATGATGGCTGTACAATATATAATAGGTCAGTTAAATAGTCCGATTAACGAATTTATCGGTTTTATCCAGGCTGGGCAGGATGCCAAAATCAGTTTGGAGCGTTTGGGTGAAATTCATAAAAACGAAGAGGAAGAACAGGCCGGCGTTGTTACACTGGATGAACTTCCGGCAAAAAGAGATATTACCATTTCGAATCTTTCGTTTCATTACGAAGGACCAAAATCGCCACGAGTTCTCAATAATATCAACCTGGTAATTCCGGAAAATAAAATTACTGCTATTGTTGGAGCCAGTGGAAGTGGAAAAACAACGCTGATTAAACTGCTGCTTGGTTTTTATCCACCGGCAGAGGGAAAAATTGAGGTTGACAATGTTAACCTGAACAGCCTGAATATGGAAATGTGGCGGCAAAACTGCGGAACCGTAATGCAGGATGGCTTTATTTTTTCGGAAACTATTGCCAATAATATTGCAATCGGGGTTGATGTTCCTGACAAGGCAAAACTGGCACAGGCCGTGAAAGTGGCCAACATTGACGAATTTATCGAAAGTCTTCCGTTGCGTTACAATACAAAAATTGGTCAGGAAGGGTCGGGATTGAGCCAAGGACAAAAACAACGCATTCTCATTGCCCGGGCGGTTTATAAAAATCCGGAGTTTTTGTTTTTTGATGAGGCCACCAATTCGTTGGATGCCAATAATGAAAAAGTGATTTTAGAGAATCTGAACAGCTTTTATGAGGGAAAAACGGTAATTACTGTGGCTCACCGGTTAAGTACGGTAAAAAGTGCTCACCAGATTGTAGTATTGGATAAAGGTGAAGTGGCAGAGACAGGAACTCACGAAGAGCTTACCAAAAAGAAAGGAGCGTATTACCAGTTGGTAAAAAATCAATTGGAATTAGGAAATTGAAAATGTCGGATAAAGGAGACAAAATAGAATTACGATCTGAAGAGGTTCAGGAAATCATGGGAACTCCACCCGGGTGGATCATCCGAAGGGGCATTACTATTATATTAATGGTAATATTAGTTCTGTTGGCCGGAAGCTGGTTTTATAAATATCCTGATATTATAGTTGCACGCGTAACGGTTCTTTCTGAAAATCCTCCGGTTTCGGTAGTTGCAAGATCAAACGGAAAGCTTGTGAATATTTTCGTGGCTGATAAACAAAAGGTGGAAGCTGGTCAGTTGCTGGGAATTATCGAGAATCCGGCTGACTATCGGGATGTGTATCACCTGATTTCGGTTTTAGATTCTGTTCAGCAGCTTTTTAATGATCCACTTCAGTTTAATAACCTGATTTTGAATAAAGAATACAGTCTTGGTGAAAATCATAATTATTACACTTCCTGGGCAACTCAATTAAGGGAATACCAAACTTTCCTGAATTTTAATACCATCAGCCAGCGAACTTTGACCCTTGAAAAACAGGTTGTCGATTACAATAATTATATAGAAAAGTTGCGGCAGAAAATTGCTGTACTGAATAAAGATTATATTCTTGCCATCAGTCAGTTTAAACGCGATTCGGCATTGCATGTGCGAAAAGTAATGTCAGATGTTGATTTTGAGAAATCGGAAGCTGCCATGTTAAAACAAAAGTACTCTTATGAAAGCTCGATGACCGACCTGGCCAGCACACAAATGAACATGAACCAGGTAAAGCAGCAGATTCAGGAACAAAAAGTACTGAACGCAGAAACTGAAAACAAACTGATTGCCGGACTGAAAGAAAAATATGAAAATCTTGTCAGCCAGCTGAAGTTATGGGAACAAACTTATGTACTGAAAACTCCGATTGCCGGCCAGGCTACTTTTACCAATTTCTGGAGCGAAAATCAAAATGTTGCCATCGGAAATATAGTTTTTACGATAGTTCCGTTTGATGAACAAAAAATAATTGGAAAAGCAACAGTTCCGCTTGCAGGCGCCGGAAAAGTGCAGATCGGACAGCGGGTGAATATCAAACTGGATAATTTTCCGCACATGGAATTTGGCTTGTTGGAAGGAAAAGTCTCCAATATTTCAATGGTTCCCGTGGCGACAGAAAAGGGTGGCTATTATTCAGCCGAAATTGAATTAAGCAACAAACTTGTCACAAATTACAATAAAGAACTCCCGTTTAACCAGGAAATGCAGGGGAATGCAGAAATTATTACTATAGATCGCCGTTTAATCGAAAGATTGGTGGAACCATTGGTGTCAATCTTCAGAGAAAGGTTTTAGAAAGAGTTTCTGGTTCGCAAATGAAATCCAGAATCCATTTATCGGGAATCCCCGCCTGAACGAATAAAATCGGGCAGGCAGTATCCGGAATCAAAACCACCCGTTATATAATTTCAACGTCGTTCGGCTTCTTTTTACCCTCTTTTTCAACTTCTTCAATTTTAATTTTTAGGAAAAAAAAGTAAAAATATTATTGTTCTTCAATAAGAAATTGTACTTTTGCGCACCGTTTTTAGGGGGATACTATGCTTTTTCCTCTATAAATGAGTTGTTTGTAAGGATTTTTGCATACTTTTGCAGTCCGATTTTGAAAGGATTATTAACTATATAAAAAAGAGGTATTTATGCCAACTATTCAACAGTTAGTTAGGAAAGGAAGACAAAGCAAAGCCGAAAAGAGTAAATCACCGGCTTTAGATTCATGCCCGCAACGTCGCGGTGTATGTGTTCGCGTTTACACTACTACTCCGAAAAAACCAAACTCGGCTATGCGTAAAGTTGCCAGGGTTAGGTTAACCAACGGAAAAGAGGTGAATGCTTACATTCCGGGAGAAGGCCACAACCTGCAGGAGCACTCAATTGTGCTGGTTCGCGGGGGCAGGGTTAAAGACCTTCCGGGGGTACGTTACCACCTTATTCGCGGTGCACTCGACACAGCCGGCGTTAACGGCCGTTTGCAGCGTCGCTCGAAATACGGAGCAAAAAGACCAAAACCGGGTCAGGTAGCTGCACCCGCTAAAAAGAAGTAATTATTTAAGTAAGTAAAAACCTGTTATTTGCAGTGGTTTGGTTGAGTAAATCTGACTCTCTAATGTCTTCCGGAGTTCAGGCTGAAGACCGCCTAAGGGCAACCAATTTGAATAACACTAAAAAAAGTTTAAAATGAGAAAGTCGAAACCAAAGAAGAGACATCTTTTACCGGACCCAAAGTTTAACGATACATTGGTAACCCGGTTTGTCAACGATTTAATGGTTGATGGTAAAAAATCAACAGCTTACACTGTTTTTTACGATTCATTGGAAATGGTTCAGAAACGGGTGAAAGACACCGAATTGCAACCACTTGAAGTTTGGAAAAAAGCACTTGAAAACATTACCCCAAATGTGGAAGTAAAAAGCCGCAGGGTGGGTGGTGCAACTTTCCAGGTACCAATGGAAATCAGACCCGAGAGAAAAGAATCAATCAGTATTAAAAACATGATACTGTTCGCCCGTAAACGTTCAGGTAAATCGATGGCTGATAAATTATCAGCCGAAATCGTAGCCGCGTTTAACGAAGAGGGTGGAGCTTACAAAAAGAAAGAAGATACTCACAGAATGGCTGATGCAAACCGTGCGTTTGCTCATTTCAGATTTTAGTTTAGCAGGTTTATAGGTTAGAAATTGGATTAGAAAATATATTAGAAATGGCTAAACAAGATTTGAATTTTACCAGAAACATTGGTATTATGGCTCATATTGATGCCGGAAAAACCACTGTATCTGAACGTATTCTTTTTTACACAGGATTAACTCACCGTATTGGTGAAGTTCATGATGGCGCTGCCACCATGGACTGGATGGAACAGGAACAGGAACGTGGTATTACCATTACCTCTGCTGCAACCACCACTTATTGGAAGTATAAAGATGTTGAACACAAAATCAACATTATCGATACACCTGGTCACGTTGACTTTACCGTTGAAGTAGAACGTTCATTACGTATTCTCGATGGTTCAGTAGCACTTTTCTGTGCTGTGGGCGGCGTGGAGGCTCAGTCGGAAACAGTTTGGCGTCAGGCCGAAAAATATGGTGTTCCGCGTATTGCTTTTGTAAACAAAATGGACCGCTCTGGTGCCGATTTCTTTAAAGTTTACGGCGAAATCAAAGAAAAACTGGGTGCAAATCCGGTTCCGATTCAGATTCCGATCGGTGCTGAAGAAAAATTCGAAGGTGTTATTGACCTTATCGAAATGAAAGCAGTTCGCTGGTATGAAGATGGTGATAAAGGCACAACCTATCGTTTGGAAGATATTCCTGCTGATATGGTTGAACTCGCTGAAGAATGGCGTGGCAAACTGATGGAATCGGTAGCTGAGGTTGACGACGAATTGCTCGAACGTTATTTCGAAGATCCGGATTCAATCACCAAAGAAGAAATGCTCGCAGTAATTCGCAAAGCAACGATTGCAAGGGTAATTATCCCGATGATGTGTGGTTCAGCGTTTAAAAATAAAGGAGTTCAGCGTTTACTCGATTCAGTTTGTGCATTCCTGCCAAGTCCGCTTGATAAAGGCGAAGTTGTGGGAATGAATCCATGGACTGAAAAGGAGGAAAAACGTAGTGCCGATTCTACCCAACCGTTAGCTGCACTTGCATTTAAAATTGCAACCGACCCGTTTGTAGGCCGTTTGGCTTACATCAGGGTTTATTCAGGCAGACTTGAAGGTGGTATTACTGTTTTGAATACGCGTACCGGTAAAAAAGAAAGGATTTCACGTTTGTATCAGATGCATTCGAACAAACAGAATCCAAAAGATGAAATTGAAGCAGGCGATATTTGCGCAGCAGTTGGTTTTAAAGATATTCGTACTGGAGATACGCTTTGTGATGTTTCACATCCGATTGTACTCGAAAGTATGGATTTTCCGCAGCCTGTAATTGGTATCGCAATTGAGCCAAAATCGCAGAAAGACGTTGACAAACTCGCACAGGGCTTGTCAAAACTGGCTGAAGAAGATCCGACTTTCCAGGTTAACACCGATCCTGATTCAGGACAAACTGTTATCCGTGGAATGGGTGAGCTTCACCTTGAAATTCTGGTCGATCGTTTGAAACGCGAATTCAAAGTTGAATGTAACCAGGGCGCTCCGCAGGTTGCTTACAAAGAAGCAATCAGCAGGCCTGTTGAATTACGTGAAACATTTAAGAAACAGACCGGTGGACGTGGTAAATTTGCTGATATTATCGTGAAAATTGAGCCCGCTGACGAAGGTGTTGTTGGTTTGCAGTTTATCGACGAAGTAAAAGGAGGACGTATTCCAAGAGAATATATTCCTTCGGTTCAGAAAGGTTTCGAAGGTGCAATTCTTAACGGTCCTCTCGCAGGATTCCCGGTTGATAGTTTAAAAGTTACCCTGCTCGATGGTTCTTATCATGCAGTTGACTCCGACCAACTTTCATTCGAGATTTGTGCGCGTCAGGCATTCAGAAGTGCAGCTCCCAAGGCAGCACCCATTTTGCTTGAGCCGATTATGAAACTCGAGATAGTAACACCTGAAGAGTATATGGGAGATATTATTGGTGACCTGAACCGTCGCAGAGGCGAAGTAGGTGGCATGGAAACCAAAGGCGGTGCCAAGGTAATCAGTGCAAGAGTTCCGCTTTCAGAGCAGTTTGGCTATGTTACCGTATTGCGTACTTTATCATCCGGAAGGGCAACTTCTTCAATGGAATTCAGTCATTACCAGGAAGTTCCGAAATCGATGGCTGAAAAAGTACTGGAAAGTATTAAAGGTAGAACAGATTTATTATAATAATTAATAATAACAATTTCTGATTATGAGTCAAAAGATCAGGATTAAGCTTAAATCGTACGATCACAATTTGGTTGACAAATCGGCTGAAAAGATCGTAAAAACTGTGAAAACCACAGGAGCAGTTGTTAGTGGTCCTATTCCGCTTCCAACTCATCGCAGGGTATTTACAGTTTTACGTTCAACCTTCGTAAATAAAAAATCGAGGGAGCAATTTCAGTTATCGTCATACAAAAGGTTGATTGACATTTACAGCTCAACCGCAAAAACAATCGACGCCTTAATGAAACTGGAATTACCCAGTGGTGTTGAAGTAGAAATTAAAGTGTGATAATTTAAAGTAGTCAAAAAAATGGCTGGTATTATTGGAAAAAAAATCGGAATGACATCCGTATTCAGTGTTGAGGGGAAAAACATCCCATGCACTGTTATCGAAGCTGGTCCCTGTGTAATCACACAGGTGAAAACCGCTGAAAAAGACGGCTACGATGCGCTTCAGCTTGCCTATGGTGACAAAAAAGACAAACATGCCACCAAAGCTGAGATTGGCCACTTCAAAAAGGCCGGCACTTCTCCAAAGAGAAAAGTAGCTGAATTTAAAAACACCTACCAGGAAGAGTACATTTTGGGACAGGAAATCGACGTTACCATTTTCCAGGAAAATGATTTTGTTGATGTTGATGGGGTTTCAAAAGGAAAAGGTTTCCAGGGAGTAGTAAAACGCCACTCTTTCAGAGGAGTTGGTGATGCAACACATGGTCAGCACAACAGGCTGCGCGCACCGGGTTCGGTGGGAGCATCTTCATGGCCATCGCGCGTATTTAAAGGAATGAGAATGGCCGGAAGGGATGGCGGGAAAACCGTAACCATCGAAAACCTTCTGATCGTCAAAGTAATTCCGGAACATAATTTAATTGTGGTAAAAGGTTCAGTGCCTGGCGCCAAAGGTTCATATTTAATGCTGAGAAAACAATGGAATTAAGTGTATTAAATAAAGAAGGAAAAGAAACCGGAAGAAAAGTTACGTTAGACGAAACAATCTTCGGTATTGAACCAAGCGACCATGCAATTTACCTTGACGTGAAACAGTACCTTGCAAATCAACGCCAGGGAACCCACAAATCGAAAGAACGTGGTGAAGTTTCGGGAAGTACGCGTAAACTCAAAAAACAAAAAGGTACAGGTGGTGCACGTGCAGGTAGCATCAAATCACCTACAATCCGTGGTGGTGGTCGTATTTTCGGTCCGCGTCCTCATACTTACGAGTTCAAACTGAACAAAAAAGTAAAACAACTTGCACGTAAATCGGCACTTTCTTACAAAGCTGCTGAAAACAGTATCGTTGTTTTAGAGGATTTCAACATGGAAACACCGAAAACAAAGGAAATTGTAGCTATTAAAAGTAATTTGAAAATTGCTGATAAAAAGTCACTTTTCGTATTACCAGTCGAAAATAATAGCATATATTTGTCCTCCAGAAATTTACAGGACGTTTCAGTTGTAACTGCTTCAGAATTAAATACATATCAAATTCTTAATGCAAAAGCAATTGTGATTCTTGAAGGTTCGGTGCAGAAAATCGAAGATGCATTTAAACTTTAATTGACGATTAAGAGATGGATATTATAGTAAAACCATTGGTAACCGAGAAAATGACTCAGCAAACTGAACGCTATCAGCGTTACGGTTTTGTGGTTAATCGCCGGGCAACAAAAACACAGATCAAGCAGGCAGTAGAAAGCCTGTACAGTGTGAATGTTGAATCGGTTAACACGCTGATTCACGGAGGTAAAGTAAAGTCCAGATATACCAAGGGCGGTGTGATTACAGGGAAAACTAATTCCTACAAAAAAGCAATCGTTACCCTTGCCGACGGACAAAGTATTGACTTTTATAGTAATATTTAATATAAAATGGCAGTAAGAAAATTAAAACCAGTAACACCGGGTCAAAGGCACAAAATCATTGGTGCTTTTGATACTATTACTGCAACTACGCCTGAAAAATCATTGTTAGAGCCCATACGGAAATCTGGTGGTAGAAACAACCAGGGCCGTATGACAATGAGGTATATAGGTGGGGGACATAAACGCAAATACCGTATTATCGACTTTAAACGCGATAAAGACGGAGTTGCCGCTGTTGTCGATTCAATTCAGTACGACCCGAATCGTACCGCCCGTATTGCACTTTTGCAGTACACTGATGGCGAAAAACGCTACATTGTTGCACCTAACGGGTTGCAAGTTGGCCAAACAATTGTAAGCGGTTCGGGCATCGATCCTGAAATTGGGAATACGCTCCCTCTTGCCGAAATACCTCTTGGTACATTGGTTCACAACATTGAATTACACCCCGGACAAGGTGGTGTGATGGCTCGTAGTGCAGGTGCTTATGCACAGCTGACCTCTCGTGACGGTAAATATGCAATTTTGAAATTGCCGTCAGGCGAAACTCGTATGGTACTTACATCCTGCAGGGCTACAGTAGGTACAGTTGGAAATTCAGAACATAACCTCGAAAAATCGGGTAAAGCCGGTCGCTCAAGGTGGTTAGGAAGAAGACCACGAAATCGTGGTGTTGTTATGAACCCGGTCGATCACCCGATGGGTGGTGGTGAAGGTAGGGCTTCCGGAGGTCATCCAAGATCTCGTAAAGGCTTATTGGCTAAGGGTTACAAAACACGCACGCCGAAAAAGGCTTCCAACAAGTATATCATAGAACGCAGGAAAAAATAAAAAAGAGGAATAATTATGAGTCGTTCATTAAAAAAAGGTCCTTTTATCGCATTCAAATTGGAGAAAAAAGTTCTCACTTTAAATGAAACCAATAAGAAAGCGGTGGTGAAAACCTGGGCCAGGGCATCAGTAATTTCTCCTGACTTTGTAGGGCATACTATCGCAGTACACAACGGGAACAAATTCATTCCGGTTTATGTAACCGAAAATATGGTAGGCCATAAACTCGGCGAATTTGCACCAACCCGTACATTCAGGGGTCATGCTGGTAATAAAAAGAAATAGGCATAATTGCATTAATTGATTAAAAGAAAAAGACAATGGGTGCCAGGAAAAGACTAGCAGCTGACAAAAGAAAAGAAGAGAAAAAGCAACAATATTTTGCTGTTTTAAAAAACTGCCCTACATCTCCAAGGAAAATGAGGCTTGTAGCCGATTTGATCCGCGGCATGGAGGTTAAAAAAGCTTTGGATGTTTTGAAATTCTCATCAAAAGAAGCTTCAGGCAGGGTTGAAAAACTTCTTCTTTCGGCCGTTGCCAATTGGCAGGCTAAAAACGAAGGAGTTCGTTTGGAAGAAAATGAACTTTATGTTAAAACAATCATGGTCGATTCAGGAAGAATCCTGAAACGGTTACGTCCGGCTCCCCAGGGTCGTGCACACCGCATCAGGAAACGTTCGAACCACGTTACCATTTTTGTTGACAGAAAAGAAAATGTTGAAGAAAAAATTAATTCGTAATTCATGGGACAGAAAGTAAATCCGATTTCTAATCGCTTGGGTTTCATTAAAGGATGGGACTCTAATTGGTTTGGCGGTGACGATTACGGTGATAAACTGGTTGAAGACCAGAAAATCAGGGAATACCTGAATGCCCGTTTGGCAAAAGCAAGTATTTCAAAAATCGTGATCGAACGTACTTTGAAGTTAATCACTATCACAGTACACACTTCACGCCCCGGAATTATTATTGGTAAAGGAGGTCAGGAAGTTGACAAACTGAAAGAAGAACTCAAGAAAATTACCAGTAAAGAAGTACAGATCAACATTTTCGAGATTAAACGTCCTGAACTCGATGCACAGATTGTTGCAATCAACATTGCACGTCAGATCGAGGGTAAAATTGCTTACCGCAGGGCAACAAAGATGGCCATTGCTTCAACCATGAGAATGGGAGCCGAAGGAATCAAAGTTTTGGTTTCAGGAAGGCTTAACGGAGCAGAAATGGCACGTTCTGAAATGTATAAAGATGGCCGTACCCCGCTTCACACTTTGCGTGCCGATATCGACTACGCATTGGCTGAAGCTTCGACAAAAACCGGACTTATCGGTGTGAAAGTCTGGATTTGCAAAGGTATGGTATATGGAGCCCGTGATCTTTCACCCAACTTTGGTCAGAAATCCGGAAGGACTGAAAAACCAAGCGTTGGTGGTAACGAAAGACCCAACCGTGGCAGGAAACGTAAATAGTGGTTTAACACTCATCAAAAAAACAGGATGTTACAGCCAAAAAAAGTAAAATTCAGAAGAGTACAAAAGGGCCGGATGAAAGGTGAAGCTCAACGTGGCAACCAATTGGCATTCGGTTCGTTTGGAATTAAGTCGTTGGAAGCAGAATGGATTACAGGCCGCCAGATTGAAGCTGCGCGTGTTGCCGTAACCCGTTACATGCAACGACAAGGACAAATATGGATCAGGATTTTTCCAGATAAACCAATTACCAAGAAACCAGCCGAAGTTCGTATGGGTAAAGGTAAAGGAGCTCCGGAAGCATTTGTTGCTCCGGTAACACCAGGACGTATAATCATCGAAGCCGAAGGCGTGCCATTCGAAATGGCCAAAGAAGCTTTGCGTTTAGCCGCCCAGAAATTACCGGTGAAAACAAAGTTTATTGTAAGACGTGATTATGTTGAAGAACAAAAAGGTGAATAATGAAAATTTCTGAAATCAAAGAACTGACGATCAATGAAATCGTCGAAAAGTTACAGCTTGAAAAAGAAAATCTTGTTCGGCTTAAATTAAACCACGCAGTAAGTCCGCTTGATAACCCGATGAAAATCCAGGGGAGCAAAAAGAATATTGCAAAGTTGAGAACTGTTCTTCGCGAAAGAGAATTAAATGCAAAACAGAATTAATTCACGATGGAAGAAAATCAAGTGAGAAATCTCAGGAAAGAAAAAGTCGGAGTGGTGGTAAGCGATAAAATGGAAAAATCAATCGTTGTTGCCGTAAAACGTAAAGTGAAACACCCGATTTATGGAAAGTTTGTGAATAAAACCACAAAATTCCATGCCCACGATGAGAACAATACCTGTAACGTTGGTGATACTGTAAGGATTATGGAAACACGTCCGCTCAGCAAAACCAAATGTTGGAGATTAGTTGAAATTATTGAAAGAGCTAAGTAATCATGATACAACAAGAATCAAGATGTTCGGTAGCCGATAACAGCGGCGCAAAAGAGGTGCTTTGCATCAGGGTGTTGGGCGGAACAAGAAAACGTTACGCTTCCCTTGGCGACACCATCATTGTGGCTGTTAAAAGTGCTATACCGGGAGCCGATGTTAAAAAAGGTGCAGTTTCGCGCGCTATTGTTGTGAGAACCAAAAAAGAAAACCGTCGTCCTGACGGTTCCTATATCAGGTTCGACGACAACGCAGTTGTGCTCCTGAATGCTGCCAACGAAATGCGTGGAACTCGTATTTTCGGCCCGGTAGCCCGTGAATTGCGCGAGAAGAATATGAAAATTATCTCACTTGCGCCAGAAGTACTGTAATAAAAAAAGCTCAAGATGCAGAAAAAGTTACACATAAAAAAAGGTGACAATGTGGTAGTAATCGCAGGCGACAATAAAGGCAAAAAAGGCCGTGTCCTTGAAATTATCACCAAATCAGACAGAGCACTCGTTGAAGGTGTGAATATGATGAAAAAACATACCAAGCCCAATGCAAAAACTCCGCAGGGTGGTATTGTTGAAAAAGAAGCACCAGTGCATATTTCCAACCTCATGGTTGTTGATGCCAAAACCGGCAAAGCAACACGCGTTGAAAGGAAATTGAATAGTGAAGGTAAATTAGTTCGTTTTTCCAAAAAATCAGGAGAGGAGATTAAATAATGGCTCACGTACCCACTCTTAAAAAGAAATACCAGGAACAGGTAGTTCCTACGTTGAAAAAAGAGTTTTCCTACTCTTCTGTTATGCAGGTTCCGAAACTGGAAAAAATAGTGTTAAACCAGGGTGTTGGTTCAGCAATTGCCGATAAAAAACTTATCGATGTTGCTACAACCGAAATGACCATGATTGCAGGGCAGAAAGCAATGCAGACATTATCGAAGAAAGACATTTCCAATTTCAAACTTCGCCGGAAAATGCCAATTGGCGTGCGCGTTACATTGCGTCGCGACCAGATGTACGAATTTCTGGACCGTTTAATCGCTGTGGCACTGCCACGTATCCGCGATTTCCAGGGAATTGACAGTAAAATGGATGGCCGTGGTAATTATACCCTCGGTATTCCTGAGCAAATCGTGTTTCCTGAAATCGTGCTTGATAAAGTAAGCAAGATCAACGGTATGAATATTACCTTCGTTACAACTGCAAAAACCGATGAAGAAGGTTTTGCTCTGTTGAAAGAATTAGGTTTACCATTTAAAAAATTAAAAAATAACTAATAATGGCTAAAGAATCAATGAAAGCCCGCGAGGTAAAGCGCGCAAAATTAGTTGAGAAATATGCCGAAAAACGGGCCAGGCTGAAAGAAGAAGGCGATTGGACAGGTTTGCAAAAACTTCCGAAAAACTCTTCGAAAGTTCGTTTGCACAACCGTTGCAAACTAACCGGAAGACCAAAAGGTTACATGCGCCAGTTTGGTATCAGTCGTATCGATTTCAGGGAAATGGCTTCATCAGGCTTGATCCCGGGAGTTAAAAAGGCAAGTTGGTAATCGTTTAAAGAACTTGGAATAATGAGTAAAGTAACAGATCCAATAGCAGATTATCTGACAAGATTAAGAAATGCAATCCAGGCGAAACATCGCGTGGTGGATGTTCCCGCTTCGGGTATGAAAAAAGAAATTACCCGTCTTCTGAAAGAAAAAGGGTATATTCTGAACTACAAATTCGAAGATGAAGTAGGATACCAGGGAAACATTAAAATTGCATTGAAATATAATCCGGAAACAAAAGTTTCAGCAATCAAAGCGATAGAGCGTGTAAGTAAACCCGGTTTACGCCAGTATTGTGATACTGATAACATTCCGCGAGTATTGAATGGGTTGGGAATAGCAATTATCTCAACATCAAAAGGAATTATCACCGATAAAGAAGCCCGCGAGCTGAACGTTGGTGGTGAAGTAATATGTTACGTGTATTAACAGAGGAGGATAGAACATGTCAAGAATAGGTAAATTACCCGTAGCAGTTCCGGCAGGTGTGCAGGTTAAAGTAAGCGACGAAAACGTTGTTACTGTAAAAGGCCCGCTTGGTGAACTGTCACAGAAGGTTGATCCTTCAATTTCGGTTGCTGTTGAAAACGGCAACATCGAACTGAAAAGGGCTGGTGATGAAAAAAACCAGAAAGCAATGCATGGTCTCTACCGCTCGCTGGTTAACAACATGGTAGTTGGAGTTTCAAAGGGATACGAAGTTAACCTTGAACTCGTTGGTGTAGGTTACAGGGCTGAAGTTGCCCCGAACAATGTACTCGACCTTGTGTTGGGTTTTTCACACCACGTTTTCATTCAACTTCCACCCGAAGTAAAGGTTGAAGCTAAAACTGACAAACGTACAAACCCGACTATTAATCTGAAATGTAATGACAAACAGCTTATTGGTCAGGTGGCAGCAAAAATCCGCTCGTTCCGTATGCCCGAACCTTACAAAGGCAAAGGTATTAAGTTTGTTGGCGAAGTGTTAAGACGCAAAGCTGGTAAAACCTCTTCTAAATAATTCTTAATAAATTAGTTATTATGGCATTAACAAAAATAGAGAGGCGTACAAAGATTAAAAGCCGCATACGCAAAATCGTATCGGGTACTGCCGAACGTCCACGAATGAGTGTTTTCAGAAGCAACAAAGAAATTTATGCACAATTGATTGATGATGTGAATGGCGTTACTTTAGTCGCTGCATCGTCAAAAGCCAAAGAAATTGCAGTAGCTACCGGTACAAAATCGGAAAAAGCTGGTTTAGTTGGTAAATTGGTTGCTGAAAAAGCTGTTGCTGCAGGAATCTCTGAAGTTGTTTTCGATAGAAACGGATACCTGTACCATGGAAGAGTAAAACAATTAGCTGATGCTGCCCGTGAAGGTGGCCTTAAATTCTGATAAATTATGGCAAAAGTAAGTAATAAAGTAAAAACCACCGACCTTGAATTAAAAGACAGGTTGGTTGCCATTAACCGTGTTACCAAAGTTACAAAAGGGGGACGTACATTCAGTTTCTCGGCAATCGTAGTAGTTGGTAACGAAAACGGAATTGTAGGCTGGGGACTTGGAAAAGCAAGTGAGGTTACCACTGCTATTTCAAAAGGTGTTGACGCAGCTAAAAAGAATCTTGTGAAAGTTCCGGTTATCAACGGAACCATTCCACACGAACAAACAGCAAAATTTGGTGGTGCAAATGTACTGCTGAAACCAGCAACATCGGGAACCGGTGTTAAAGCAGGGGGTGCTATGCGTGCCGTGCTCGAAAGTGTTGGAGTACACGATATTCTTGCAAAATCAAAAGGTTCATCGAACCCGCATAACCTGGTAAAAGCCACAATGGCTGCGTTGTTAGAACTGCGCGATGCTTATACAGTGGCACAGCACAGAGGTGTTTCATTAGAAAAAGTTTTTAAAGGATAACACAGTTATGGCTAAAATAAAAATTACACAGGTAAAAAGCAGTATTGGCTCAAGTGTGCACCAGAAAAAAGTGCTTGAATCACTCGGTTTGAAAAAACTGAACAGACCAGTAGTTCACGAAGCCACACCTCAGATCATGGGAATGGTCGATAAAATGAGGCATTTAATTAGTGTTGAAGAGGTTAAATAATATTTCAAATAACTGAAAATATGAATTTAAATAACTTACAACCTGCAACAGGATCTACTCAAACTAAATTCCGGAGAGGAAGAGGCCAGGGATCAGGTGGTGGTGGTACCGCTACACGTGGTCATAAAGGGGCAAAATCCAGATCGGGCTATTCAAAGAAAGTAGGTTTCGAAGGAGGCCAGATGCCTTTGCAGCGTGTTGTTCCAAAATCGGGGTTTAAAAACATCAACCGTGTTGAATATAAAGGTGTTAACCTTGATGTTCTTCAGAGATTGGCTGAAAAAACAAACCTCACCGCTATCAGTAACGAAACGCTTGTTGCAGCCGGTTTGGCTTCAAAAAACGATCGTGTTAAAATACTGGGTAACGGTACATTAAGTGTAAAACTTGATGTAAAAGCCAACGCCTTCTCGAAAGGCGCAAAAGCAGCGATTGAAAAATTACAAGGAACAACCGAAATACTGTAATTAATAATGAAACGATTTATTAATACCCTAAAGAATATTTATAAGATTGAGGACCTGAGATTCCGAATCGGAACAACATTATTATTGTTGTTAATATACAGGCTCGGTTCTTTTGTTTCACTGCCGGGAATTGATCCTGCCCAGTTGGAAAATCTGCAGTCGCAGACTTCAGATGGCTTAATGGGGCTGATCAACATGTTCTCAGGTGGGGCATTTTCGCAGGCTTCGATCTTTGCTTTAGGAATTATGCCGTATATCTCTGCTTCAATTGTGGTACAGTTATTAGGTATTGCAGTTCCCTATTTCCAGAGGTTGCAGAAAGAGGGAGAATCAGGGAGGCGGAAAATCAACCAGATTACAAGGTATTTAACCGTAATAATTCTGGTTCCGCAGGCTTCGGCATATCTTGCCAATTTACATTATCAGTTGCCAGACACGGCTTTTGCAATGACAGGATTTTGGTTTAATATACCATCGATTGTCATGTTAACAGCCGGTTCGATGTTTGTCCTTTGGTTAGGAGAACGTATTACCGATAAAGGTATTGGTAATGGTATTTCGCTGATCATTATGATTGGTATTATTGCCCGTTTACCGCAAGCTGTTGTCCAGGAGTTCGCTTCAAGGATTAACCAGCAGGGTGGTGGTCTGGTAATGTTCCTCGTTGAGTTTGTGATCCTTTTCTTTGTATTTGTTGCCTCAATTTTGCTGGTTCAGGGAACACGCAAAATTCCGGTACAATATGCAAAACGGATTGTGGGAAACAAACAGTACGGTGGTGTACGTCAGTACATTCCTCTGAAAGTAAACGCCGCTGGTGTTATGCCAATTATTTTTGCCCAGGCAATTATGATGGTTCCTATCACGCTTATTGGTGTTGCTAAGTCTGATAATCTGCAAGGTGTTGGGGCTGCATTGACCAACATCAACGGATTTACTTATAATGCTATTCAGTTTCTTCTGGTAGTTGCATTTACGTATTTTTACACTGCAATTACTGTGAATCCGACACAAATGGCTGAAGACATGAAGAAAAACGGCGGATTTATTCCGGGAGTGAAACCAGGCAAGAAAACCGTGGAGTATCTTGACACAATTATGTCGAGAATTACTTTGCCCGGTTCAATTTTCCTCGGTATCATTACCATTCTTCCGGCTTTTGCTATGTTAATGGGAATTAACCAATCGTTTGCTTATTTTTATGGCGGAACGTCGTTGTTGATTCTTGTCGGAGTAATTCTGGATACATTACAACAGATTGAAAGTCATCTTTTGATGCGTCATTACGACGGTTTGATGAAATCAGGCCGTATCAAGGGACGTGCAGGAGGTTCTTATTAATGAGGTATTACCACTTATAAATTATTTCAGGTAAGTAAAATTTATGGCAAAGCAATCATCTATCGAACAGGATGGAACCATCATCGAAGCATTGTCAAATGCAATGTTCAGGGTGGAACTTGAAAACGGTCATGTTATTACTGGCCACATTTCGGGAAAGATGCGGATGCACTACATCAAAATATTACCTGGTGATAAGGTAAAGGTGGAGATGTCACCATATGATTTAACTAAAGGTAGAATAACTTTTAGATATAAAAACTAATAAAAGTGAAACGAGTTCCGGGAAATATCCCGGGACGGGTTTCATCGAATAGAGTAAACGATTAAAAACGATAATGAGATGAAAACTCGTGTTTCGATTAAAAAACGTAGCGCCGACTGCAAAATTATCCGCAGAAAGGGCCGTTTGTATGTGATTAATAAAAAGAACCCGAAGTTTAAACAACGTCAGGGGTAATTAATCTGAAAAAATAAAAAATTTATGGCACGTATTGTTGGTGTTGATATTCCAGATAATAAAAGAGGTGAAGTAGCACTCACCTATATTTACGGTATTGGCCGCAGCAGGGCAAGCAAGGTTTTGGAAGAAGCCGGCGTTGACAAAAACCTTAAAGTTAAGGAATGGAACGACGACCAGTTTGCCGCTGTCCGTACAGTTATTAATAACAGCTTCAAAGTTGAAGGTGAATTACGTTCTGAAGTTCAGTTAAACATTAAACGACTGATGGACATTGGTTGTTATCGTGGCATCCGTCACCGTATCGGTTTACCGGTCCGTGGACAGAGTACCAAGAACAATTCGCGTACCCGCAAAGGTAAACGTAAAACTGTTGCTAATAAGAAGATGGCTACTAAATAAGGAATTTGAATTATGGCAAAAAAAACAGTCAGTAGCAAAAAAAGAGTTGTTGTGGTTGAAGCCAATGGAATGGCTCATGTACACTCTTCGTTTAACAATATCATTGTAACGCTGACAAATATGAATGGCGAGGTAATCTCGTGGTCGTCAGCGGGGAAAAAAGGGTTCCGTGGTTCAAAAAAGAATACTCCGTATGCAGCACAGGTTGCTTCTGAAGAGTGTTCAAAAGTTGCATATGACCTTGGACTTCGTAAAGTAAAAGTATTCGTTAAAGGACCGGGCAATGGTCGTGAATCAGCAGTAAGGGCAATGGCAACTGTAGGGTTGCAGGTTACCGAGATTGTTGACGTAACACCGCTTCCGCATAATGGTTGTCGTCCGGCTAAAAGACGTCGTGTTTAATTTTAAAACGAAAAGGTAATGGCAAGATACATTGGACCAAAATCAAAAATCGCCCGTAAATTCGGTGAGCCAATTTATGGCCCCGATAAAGTTTTTGAACACAAAAACTTTCCTCCCGGAATGCACGGTTTAGCTGCAAAACGCAGAAAAAAATCGGAATACGGGTTACAATTAAAGGAAAAGCAAAAAGCAAAATATACCTATGGTATCCTCGAACGTCAGTTCCGTGGCTTGTTCCAGAAAGCACAGGCTTCGAAAGGCGTAACCGGTGAAGTGTTGCTGCAGTTGTTAGAGTCAAGGCTCGATAACGTGGTTTACCGCATGGGTATTGCTAAAACACGGGCTGCTGCCCGTCAGTTTGTTTCACACAAACATATTGTAGTAAATGGAAGCGTAGTAAATATTCCTTCGTACCTTGTGAAACCAGGCGACGTAATTGGAGTCAGGGAAAAATCAAAATCGATGGAAGAAATTACCTCCTCATTGCATTCACGCAGGGGTAGCCGTTATGCATGGCTGGAATGGTCGCCTGAACAAATGGCAGGCAAGTTCCTGAACCGCCCTGAACGCGAAGAAATACCTGAAAACATCAAAGAACAACTGATCGTAGAGTTGTATTCAAAATAATAAAATTTAAGGTCATTATGGCAATATTAGCATTCCAGAAGCCTGACAAGGTGATCATGTTAGAATCCGATGATAAATTCGGAAAATTCGAGTTTCGTCCGCTTGAACCCGGTTATGGTATTACTGTGGGTAACGCGCTGCGCCGTATCCTGCTTTCGTCTCTCGAAGGATATGCGATCACGACTGTTAAAATTGAAGGCGTTGACCATGAATTTTCTACGATTAAAGGGGTTATTGAAGATGTTACCGATATTATCCTTAATCTGAAGCAGATTCGGTTTAAAAATGAGGTTGACGAATTCGACAGCGAAAAAGTATCGATAACCATCACAGGACAGGAAGAGTTTACTGCAGGTGATATTAACAAGTTTATGACCGGGTTCAGAGTTTTGAATCCAAAACTTGTGATTTGCCGCATGGAACCCGATGTGAAACTTCATTTGGAAATTACCATCAGCAAAGGCCGCGGTTATGTTCCTTCATCGGAAAATAAACCTGCCGATGCAGAATTCGGTTTAATCCCGATCGACTCTATTTTTACCCCAATCAAATTGGTAAAATATACAGTCGAAAATTATCGTGTTGAACAGAAAACCGACTACGAAAAATTAGTGATCGAAATAACCACTGATGGCTCAATTCATCCAAAAGATGCGCTGAAAGAAGCAGCTAAAATTCTGATCTATCACTTCATGCTCTTCTCTGACGAAAAAATAACACTTGATTCGGATGAGAAATTTGCCAACGAAGAGTTCGACGAAGAAGTGCTTCACATGCGCCAGCTCCTGAAAACCAAGTTAGTCGATATGGATTTGTCAGTTCGCGCATTGAACTGCCTGAAAGCAGCCGATGTAGATACACTGGGTGACCTGGTTACCTACAATCGTAACGATTTGCTCAAATTCAGGAACTTCGGTAAAAAATCACTGACCGAGTTGGACGACCTTCTGGATAATATGGGGTTAAATTTTGGAATGGATATTTCGAAGTATAAATTGGACAAGGAGTAATTAGCAATGAGACATAATAAAAAAGTAAACCATCTTGGTCGTAAAAGTGCACACCGCAAAGCGTTGATGTCGAACATGGCCAGTTCTCTCTTGATTCACAAGAGAATTTCAACTACAATTGCCAAAGCACGTGCTTTGCGTTCGTATGTTGAACCATTGATTACTAAGGCAAAAGACGACACAACTCATTCGCGCAGGGTGGTTTTCAGCTACCTGCAGGATAAAGAAGCTGTTTCTGAACTTTTCCGCAATATTTCTGCAAAAATTGCCGATCGCCCGGGAGGTTACACACGTATCCTGAAAACCGGTAACCGTTTGGGTGACAATGCTGAAATGTGTATCATCGAATTGGTTGACTACAACGAAGCAATGTTGGCAGCCAAAGAAGAGGCAGGAAAAGGTAAAAAACGCCGCTCACGTCGTGGCGCTGCTAAAAAAGCTGAAGAAACAGTTGCTGAAAAAGCAGCTCCGAAAGCAAAAGCAGCCGCTAAAGAAGAAGCGAAAGTTGTGGAAGATGTTCAGCCTGTTGAAGAAACAAAAGCTGAAGAAAAGAAAGAAGAATAAAAATTTCTTTATACAGAAAAGCCGGGCAGCAATGTCCGGCTTTTTGTTTTATATATTTCTTAAACAAATCATAATAAGTTTATTTATTTCATGAAGCTTATTATTTTTAGCGCTCATTTAAAAAGAAACATCAATCAATGAATCTGATTACCGAAAAAACATGGTTTTCTGATAAAGTGGTAAAACTGGTGGTGGAAGCTCCCAGAATTGCCCGTTCACGAAAACCGGGCCATTTCATTATTTTGCGTGTTGATGAAAAAGGTGAACGAATTCCGCTTACAATTACCGATTCCGATATTTCAAAAGGAACAATTACGCTGGTTGTGCAAACAATGGGTGTGAGTTCCACAAAGCTGGCACAACTCAATCCGGGCGATTATGTGCACGACCTGGTAGGTCCGCTTGGCCAGGCAACACATATTTACAAAGCCGGAACCATATTAGCATGTGGCGGTGGAGTGGGAGTGGCGCCAATGCTTCCAATCGTTGAAGGATTTAAAAAAGCCGGAAACCGGGTGATTTCGATTTTGGCAGCCAGGAATAAAGACCTGATTATTCTCGAAGATGAAATCAGAAAATGGTCGGATGAAGTGATTATTATGACAGATGATGGTTCTTACGGGAAAAAAGGACTGGTGACTGCCGGGGCAGAAGAAGTAATTCAACGTGAAAAAATTGACGAGTGTGTCGCCATCGGACCAGCTATCATGATGAAATTCACTTCGCTGCTGACCAAAAAATACAATATTCCCACACAAGCCAGTTTAAATGCCATCATGGTTGACGGAACCGGAATGTGTGGTGCCTGCCGTGTTTCGGTAGGAGGTCAAACAAAATTCACCTGTGTTGACGGGCCTGAATTTGATGCACATCATGTTGATTTTGATGAATTGATTCTGAGGTTGAACGGTTATAAAAAAGAGGAAATTTCAGCCTCTGAAATGTGGAATACACAAACGAAATAGTAAAATGGCAGATTACCAGGAATATTTAAAATCAGAGCGCGAAAAAGAGTGGCGCGTTATTCTGAGAAAAGCGACACCCAATAAAGAACGCACCAGTCTCATTCGGGTAAAAATGCCGGAAAGAGAACCGCAGGAACGAATCAAATACCAGGATAAAGAAGTAAATCTTGGACTCACATCGGAACAGGCCATGGCTGAAGCCCGCCGTTGTCTCGACTGTCCGGCTCCGACCTGTATCGAAGGTTGTCCTGTCAGTATCAATATCCCGAAGTTTGTAAAAAATATTGAACGGGGAGAGTTTCTGGAAGCTGCAAAAACTTTAAAAGAAACTTCATCGTTACCCGCAGTTTGCGGTCGCGTTTGCCCCCAGGAAAAACAGTGCGAAGCGCAGTGCTTTTATACCCTAAAAATGCAGAAAGTACCTGTTGCTATTGGACACCTGGAACGTTTTGCTGCCGATTTCGAACGTGAAAGCGGACAAATATCTGTTCCGGAAATAAAAACCCCGAACGGCATTAAGGTGGCAGCCATTGGTTCAGGCC
>CAZXVT010000021.1:0-39891 GCA_964644015.1 uncultured Maribellus sp. | reverse complement strand
GATTGGTTTATCATTTCTTCGCGTTTTGTTTTATCCTGAATACGGTCAGCGACATAGGCGGAGCGCTATATTCAAACGATTTCGATACTTCGGCAACCGATGTTACAGGTGCAATTTTCTGAAGATTTCCGAACGTATTTTCGTCGCCGGGTTGTCCGCTCAAAACGGTTTTTTCGGCCTGTGCTGAAATCTTACCAAACTTGCCGAGGTTCACTTTCATGGATTTGCCGGTATCGCTGTAATTCACCATTTTCAGGATAATGTCGCCGGTTTTTGTGTCCTGAACACACGATGCAGCCAAAGTGGTATCAGCTTCATTTTTCGAAATTACCTTGTCGAACCAGGTTTCACCCTGATTGGTCATAAACATCTTCTGTACATGATAGTTGGGAGTGAGGAGTATATTTACATTGTCAAAGAAAATCATATCGGTGGTCCACTGCGTGAAACCCTTTTTAGCCAGCAGCGGAGCATACGATGCCATGTGAACCACATCGCCGTTGCGCTCAAGCCCAGTTAAATAGGCGGCTTCAGCAATCGCATTTTTCAGTTTGTTGCCCCACGACGCGTATTCGCCCAGGTAAACTTTCGACGATGTGCGCGGATAGTTGTCATAGCGATGCACATTGCCCATCAGCCATTCGGGCTGCACATAGTAATGCTCATCAACCATCTGCAGTTTCAGGTCGTTGGCAATTTTCCAGCCTTTTTCAAAATCCTCGCCGCTGTGAAACGGGCCAACGGTACCGATAACCGTAATTTCGGGGTGTTTTGCTTTTACAACTGAATAAATTTCTTTGAATCGCTCTTCAAATTCAGGGGTGATTTTGTCCTCGTTTCCGATGCCGACATATTCGAGATTGAAAGGCTCCGGATGACCGGCAGCCGCGCGTTTGGCGCCCCACTCCGAGGTGGCAGGCCCGTTGGCCCATTCAATCAAATCCAGAATTTCCTGAATGTATTCATCCATTTCTTCTTCTGACAACGCTTTCTGACCGGTGCCGCCAATGCGCCAGGTTCCGCCGGAATTCTGGCAACTTACCGCAGCAGGAACAACCGGAAGCGGTTTCGCTCCAATATCTTCACAAAACTGGAAGTACTCGAAATACCCCAACCCGGCAGTCTGGTGATATCCCCAGATATTGCGCTGTGCCTTGCGCTGCTCAACCGGCCCGATGGTGTTTTTCCAGCGGTACATATTTCCAAGTCCGTCGCCATGAACCAAACATCCTCCAGGGAAACGAATAAAAGCAGGTTTCATGTCGGCAAGCTTTTGCGCCAGGTCGGCACGCAAACCATTGGAGCGGTTTTTAAATGTTTTCGCAGGGAAAAGCGAAACCATATCGATGGCAAGTTTTCCGCTGTTCCTGGCCAGAACAACCAGCGATGCTGTGTCGTTACCAGCCGAAGCAGTTAAAGTTGCCGTATATTTCTGCCAGTTTTTTGCATTGATTGTGACTGAACCCTTTGCAAGGACATCGCCTTTTCGGGTTTGCAAACTCAGCGACAATTCGATGGGCGAACCGGACAATTGCCGGGCAAACAACGAAAAGTTGTATTGCTCACCCGCTTTAATCACCATCCCGTCGAATCCTGAATTTTTAAGCCCAACACCCGATTCTCCCCTAGATTGTTCGTAATGACCCACATGCTCAATATCCAAAACTATGTAATGTGGATTGTTGAGATGGAGCGGCGCTTTGGTTTCCACACTGATTCGTCCATAAGAAAACCCGGGAGTGATGTATTCCCAGAACGAAAACGGGCTCCACTCGCGTCGTTCTTCGGGGTTGTATTCAAAAGAACGGTTTTGCACCAGTTCGGCATACAAACCGCCGTCGGCTGAGTAGTTAATGTCTTCGAAAAACAACCCGAATAAATCGGGGCTGATTGGTTTGCCACCTTTTCCGGATTGCGCATACGAAATATCCGTAAACAGAAAACTTAATCCTGCAAAAATGATTGATATTAAGAACAATACTGACTTTTTCATCTTGCTTTTTTCATCTTAATTTCGTTCCTACGGAACTTTCAACTATTTGGATATCATTTTTTCTACCCACATAAAGTTCCTAAAGGAACTATCACGTAGTGATAAAATATGGGTAGAAAATAAGTCCCGCATAACCTGAAAGTCCTGTAAGGACGAAATATTGTTGCCACAATTAATTCACCAACATTTAATTACATTTTCCTTATTCCGGCACAGCATTATTTGCCGAAGTTGCATACAAGCCGAGTAAACATCCTGTGAAACCACCGGCAACGTCGGTTGAAAGAATATCGCCCGAAACGGTTCCGCCGAGGTTTACGAAGTCGGCTCCGTTGGTGGAGTAACTGAACTGATAATCGTCGCCATTGGCTGTAAGCTGCAACCGAACCGGTTTGCTGAGGTCGATTTTGGCGCTGGCCACAATTTTTGATTCCACTTCGCGGCTTCTGAACTTTCCGGATGTCCGTTCCAACAAAATATAGTAGTCGGCGCCCTTTTGGGTGATACCAAAAACATAGTTGAATCGCTCACTTTGCAGTGCCACAATTCCGGCCAGTTCTTTTTCCGATGCCGGTTTGTAATCAACCGTTGCCGAAAACGAGAAGGTTTTGTGCATCTGTCTGTAAAACAGAGTCGAAGTAGGTTTCACCTCTTTGATGTTGGCTTCAAAAGGTTTTATTTTCAGTCCTTGTTTTGAAGTTGAAATAAAATCTTCGCGTGGGCCGCGGAGACCAATCCATCGGTAATCCAGCTTTTCAGCGCTGAAATCGTCTTTAAAAGTGAAATTGCCGTTGGGGAAAAAACCCTCTTTTCCGGTTTTGTTTTCTGTAATTCCGGCTGGCATTTTCAGTTTGGGTTCCATCGGTACCAGCCCGTTTACAAAAACCGGAAATTCACCCGACCAATCCACCGGCAGAATAAAGGTTTCGCGGCCGGTGTTTACGCGTTGTTTGTCGTTGGGGCGAACGGCCAGAAAAACGCCGTAATATGTTTTGTTATCAGGGCCCAGAACCAAATCGGCATGACCCGCCCAGTCCACTTTATTGACGCGTTCTTTGGGGAAATGACGTTGTGTGAGAATCGGGTTACCCGGAGCCGGAGTATAAGGTCCTTTCGCATTGTCGCTCACAAAAATCACTTCGCTGTGCCAGTCGCCGGTTCCGCCTTCAGCGCACATCAGGTAATATTTTCCGTTCTTTTTATAAATGTGCGGCGCTTCAATCCAAATCGGTTTTTTGGCCAGGTCAACACCGCCATCCACGATTATTTTGTCGGTTCCCGGAATTACCTTGTCGGTTGCCACATCATATTCCCAGATTTTAATCACCCGGTGACCATTGTACAACTCTTTTCCCTGGTCGGGCGCATCATTGTGAATAACATATCCTTTGCCATTGTCATCAAAGAAAAGCGACGGGTCGATACCGTTGAAATCCAGTTTTATCGGGTCGCTCCAGCCTTTCATCGGGTCCTTGGTTTTTACCACGATGTTCCCAAAACCTCCTGAAAACTGCGTGGTTATCATGTAAAAAGTGTCGTTGTTTTTGTTATACAGAATCTGCGGGGCATAAATTCCTGCGCTGATTCCGCAATCGTGAACGACTAATTGCGATTTACGGTCGAGCACGTGACCGATTTGTTTCCAGTTCACCAAATCTTTCGAATGAAAAATCGGCACACCCGGGAACATCGCAAAAGTGGAAGCAACCAGATAATAGTCGTCGCCTTTCCGAGTGATACTCGGGTCGGGGTAGCAACCCTGCAAAATCGGGTTATAAAACTCGCCGGGTTTCAGGGGGTTATCGGTATAAACCTTGTCGTTGCCCTCGTATGTAAAGTTTGTAAATACAGGCGAATTGGTTGTCTGGCTAAATGCCAACATCGAAAACAGGACAGTAAAAACTGTAGTCAGAAAGATTACATTTCTTTGGGAAATGCTGATTGTGAAGTGTCTTTGTTTCATCTTTTATAATTATTTGAATTTGATTTTATCCTGGTTGTTTTGCTTCTTTTGAAGAATATCTTTTAACTCGTTTTATCTATCCGTTATTTATTGAATATTAATTGCTTAATCAATTTTAAAAACCACAGCAGTTGCAAACGGCATTTCGTCCGGACAAGTAATTACAAGTCCGTCGGCTTCCTGTTTCCATGTCAGTTTTCCTTCGTATCCCAGTAGTTTCACGCTTTTAACCAGTTTGTCCAGTTTTTTTGAATCTTTTCCAAACGACTTGATTTTCAATTGCGTTCCGGGTTCGGGCACTGTCATACAAAAAGCGTAAAGTGAGTTGTTTTTGCCAACAGTAAAACGAAAATCCCGGGTTTCGAACCTGAATTCAGCATGGCGGCGTTCCAGTTTTCCACCGGGTAACATTTTCAGCTTGCCATCCACCTGTTCACCTTCGCCGGGAATTTTCCAGGCGTGACTTCCGTAAACCGCTTCACCGTTGCGACGCATCCAAACGCCAACTTCCTTCAGCATTTTCTGGCTTCCTTCGTCGAGTGAACCATCGGGCAATAGCGAAATACAAAGCGCTGCATTACCATCGCGGGCAATGGCTTCAATAATATAACGAATCATCATGCCTGCATCGTAGGTAAAGTTGGGTGCATAAAACCAGTCGCCCACCGGTGCTTCTGCTATCCAGGGCTGGTCAGTTTTAATGTTGGCCGGAACACCAAACTCTTCGGTATTCACCGTTCCATTGGTTTTGTGCCTGAATTTTACAATGCTGAAAGTGTTCACCTCGCCACGTTTTTTGAGTGTGCGGTTGTAATAATCGGCCATCACCCGTGGCATAGCATCGGCTTTAATGCCGGTGCCGGTGCCATCGCCCGTAAAAGGCCCCTGCACTGTTCCGTCGGTATAAATAAAGTCGGGGTCGTAATTTTCCACTACGTCCATCATTCGTAACGCCCATTGTGTAGTGTACCATCTGGCATATTCCAAATGGTTTGTAAAAATGCCGGCCGGCGGTGGCGACCAACCTGATTCGGCAGCTTTTATCACGCCATTGTATTCGCGCAGGTCGATTCCATAAAGCAAGCGGGGGTCGAAGCCTTCCCACCATTTTCCCTTGCCATCGGCCAGCGTGAGATTGCCATCGTAAGGCACACCTGCTTTATCGCCTTCTTTGTCGCTGCCAAAAGCGGTTTGCCACCACCACCAGGTATATTCGTGGTGAAAAGTTACACCATAATGCATTCCGTTGGCACGACAAGCTTTGGCCCATTCGCCCAGCAAGTCGCGTTTGGGACCGATATTCACCGAATTCCAGGGGTGAAATTTTGAGTTCCACATATCGTAATTGTCATGGTGAACACCTTGAATCATCAAAAAGCGGGCTCCTGCATCTTCGTATATTTTGGTAAGCTTTTCAGGGTCGAGCTTTGAAGGGTTCCAATCGCGCAGAACCTCCTTGTAGCCTACTTCCGTTGGATGGCCATATCTTTTCAAATGATTATCGTAAGCCCTGCCCGGTTTATAGAGATTTCGTGCATACCAGTCGCCACTTTCGCCGGCCGACTGCGGCCCAAAATGAACCCAGATTCCAAACTTTGCTTCGCGCAGCCAGGCCGGTTCGCCGGGATAATTTTTTTCGATAGACTCCCAGGTTGGTTCAAATGGTCCGTCAGCGATAGGAATATCGAGTATCATTTCAGGGAACGTTTTCCAGTCGCCCATTTCTACACTGTTTAAAGGTTGCTTTGCCGGAATTTCGGGAAATGGCGGAAGCACCTTATTCTGGGCATTCAACCCAAAAGATAGGGTAGTTATTAAAAAACCGACCGTTAAAATTCGTTTCATCATTGAACTATTAAAAATCTATTGCATATTCTTCTTTTCAACTTTCCAGACTGTTGATTTGGAGAGTTCGCAAGGATTTCCTGTAAACATTTTTGCGGCTTCCTTGTCGCCTTTCAGTTGCCATTTGAACCAGTCAGTTGCCACTTTTGCAAACTCGCCACCATGAGGCTGGCTGTAAGTTCCGCCATGTCCAACATCCATGTTGGCCATAAAAACCGGAATATGGTTAATCCGGCTAAAGTCGTCCATCCCATTGTTGTAAGCGATATCTTTTTCACCTCCAAGCAAATACAGCGTGGGCGTATGTAGTTTTGCCAGGTGGTCTTTTGTTAACGCCGGCATTCCGGGCATTCCTCCGCCACCACCAATGATGCCACTGTTGCAAACAACCGCAGTTGTAACGCGTGGGTCGGGCGCAGTTTCGAGGGTTTGCAAACCGCCGCACGACATGCCGCTGACAGCAATTTTTGAAACATCTATTTTGTTGCACAATGTGCTTGATTTGTCGCTGTTTTGGGCAATGGCCCAGTTAATGGCGTCAGTCATTTGCGACGATGTTGAACGGCCGCCGCCGCGTTCCCCTTCTTTTGGCATTGGCCCGATGGCAATCACCAAAAACCCGTGCGATGCCACTTCCGACAGAAAATTGATGTGTTCCCACGGCGAATTGGCGCAGGCTCCGTTGCCCCAGGCAATGATTGGCAACTTGTTTTTGTCTCCGAAAACGCTCAAATCTTTCGGACGAAAAATGGTGTGCGTTGTCAACGAGTTATCGGTGTACATAATTACCGGATACACGCCGGTGCCGCCATCTTCAACAACCCGTACTGTTGCCGCTGGTGTTGCGCCGGCGTTCTGAGCCGACAATGAATCGTTAAAACCGGTTCCGATTGCTATCACTGCAACGCACAAACAAAATAATCTGCTGAATTTTTTCATGTTTCTTATACTTTATAATTTGTTGAATATCTATTTGAATTGCCACCAATCAAAATTGAACAATTGGCCATCGCCACCTTTGAACACAAAACAGAGGTCGTGAACGCCGTTTGTTTTTTTCACTTTACACGATTTTACCGCCCATTTTTGCAATCCACCGGTATTTACCACTTCGCAAACGCCCAAAAGTTTACCATCAATTTTATCAAGGCGAATTTCGATTTGGCCTCCATTCGATTCAGAAGCAACGCTTGCTTCGAATTTTTTAGCACCCTTACCAAAATCAACACTCCTGACTTTGATGTAATCGCCATTGTCAATTTTGGTAACATAAACGCCAGTTTTGCTGTCGCCTGCAGTCTTTAAACCTTCGCTCCAGGCAATGGTTTCGGCTTCCACTTTATTAAACGGGTTCAAATAAGAAACGCTTTGTTTCACACCTTCTTTGGTTGGAACGATGAGCGGAATGCTGCCATCGGCATTGAACTTAAACTGCTCGACACTCACCGAACGCTTGAAGCCCTGACCTTTCGACAAATCCTGGTCGTGATAGAAGAAATACGAATTTCCTTTGAAATCGATAATTCCCGAATGGTTGGTAAACGCCAAATGAGGTGCGCGTTCCATTATATTTCCCTTGTAAATCCAGGGGCCTTCGGGCGAGGTGGCGGTTGAATAAGCGATGTACTCAGGAATGCCAGAAGCTGCATACACCATGTACCAGAGACTGTTACGTTTGTAAAGCCAGGGACCTTCGGTGTATGTGGTACCCGGTTTTCCATCACGGCCTTCTTTGGAGCCAAAAGCTTCAGGAGTCATTTCTATCGAAACAATTCCGTTTTCACCAACACTTCGGTCGTACGAAATCATATCTTCATTCAACTTTACATACCACAATTTGGGATTTCCCCAATACAACCAGGCCTGTCCTTTGTCGTCAATGGCGACCGTCGGGTCAATGTCCTGCCAAATATGGTCGCTGTCAACGAGGCGTTTTCCAATTGGGTCGCTAAACGGACCGGTCGGAGAATTGGAAACCAACACTGCAATACCTTCGCCGTGAATGGGAACATACAGGTAAAATTTGCCGTTGCGCGCGATACATTGTGGGGCCCAGGCTCCGTTAGTTTTGTCCATCCACGTAAAGTTTTTTAACGAAGCAACTGCACCATGGTCGGTCCAGTTCACCATGTCGGTTGTTGAATAACAACGCCAATCGTACATGGTGAAAAAGTTTTTCACGGTTTCATCCTCATCGTGCGATGTGTACAGGTAAACCGTGCCATCGTGCACCATCGGCGCCGGGTCGGCTGTGTAATAAGTTTGAACGATGGGGTTTTGAGCAAAACACGCCAACGGCAACAACGAAATGGAAATCAATAATTTAGTAATTCCTGTATTCATTTTTCAATATTTTTTACTTCTTATCTTATCAGTCAATTTCACCTTGTTTCTTGATTGCTCTTTTCTCTCACCAATCGGAGATAATACACCGCTCCGGCAGTGTTTCCGGGCAAAGCCTGAAATTTCACCCTGATTTGTTTTTTGTCTTTTACCATCGAATCGAGGATTTGGTATTTCACTTCCTGAAACTGGCTCTGGTTCCAGCGACCGGTGTTGTCTTCGGTTACCAGTTTTTCATTGTCGATAAAAATGTCAAACTTCCGGCTTCCCCATTCGGCGCCCCAGTAGCGAACCATCAGGCTCAGACCGGTTTCGGAATTGGTTGCCATGTTGTAGCTGAAATATCCCTCGTTGCGGGCATCGCGCCAGAATTCATCCTGAAAATTTCCGGTGGAAGATTTCAGCTTTTCCATCTGGTGGTCGGCCTCGGGTTGTTGCTCGCCGGGCGCCACAAAATCGATGGTTCGCTTCTGAAGTTCTATCCTTTCTTTTTCAACAATTGCCAGCGAATCGATGTAGTTTTTGTACTGCGATTTGGTAAGCCACATCCAGTAAATCATGTACCGCGAATCGTGAATCGCGTAAAACGGTTCCAGTTCAAGTTCCGCCTTGTTTTGTATGTTGAAAGATGCGGAAAATGTGAATGGTTTGTCTTTTACCGGCGTAATTTTTCCGGCAATATCCTCCACGCTGTTCTCGATAATTATCGGGGCCTTGTCAACCGGAAGCCGCTCTCCACCTGCAATGTGCGCCCAACGGCCATCGTCGGCCACCAGTCCTTTTAAATCTTCGGTTCCGGTTTTGGCACCCAGCAAAATCGGGCCATGCATTATCGCAATGTAGTTGGGAACATTGAGCATTTTTTCGATGGTGTTGTGCATCGGCAGCAAAATCTGAACCTCATCGCCCTTCTTCCAGTTTCGCTCAATGGCAAAATAGGATGAAGGTTTGGCATCGATTTCAACTGGTTTTCCGTTGACAGAAATTTTCAGCGCACCTTCTTTTACCCATGACGGATAACGAACCATCAGTTTGAATTTCGAAGCACCGCCGGTTATTTTCAATGTTGTTTTTTCTTCGTTTGGAAACTGTGTTTCCTGCACCAGTTTTATTCCTTTTTCGCGCCAGTTGAGCTCCGATGCTACAAACAGGTTCAGAAACAGCGAATCGTTTTGATGGGTGTAGATAAACTGGCTATACTTTCCGTGGTTTTCCATGCCGCTGCCCACACAACACCACATGGCTTCGTTGGGCTGCGAATAAACCCGGTAATGCCGCGGGCGCGCCGGGGTAAAATACACATAACCACCATGTTCGGGGTGCTGGGTCGAAAGAATGTGGTTGTACATCGTGCGCTCGTAGTAATCGGCATATTTTGTCTGCGGATTCGCACGGAACAAATCTTCAGTCAGTTTCAGCATGTTGTAGGAGTTGCAGGTTTCGGGACCTTCCACATCGTTTACAAAATCGGTACACGACGCAATGCTGGGGAAAAACTCGCGGCGACTGTTTCCGCCAAAAGCAAGTGAACGTTTCCCTGTCACGGTTTCCCAGAAGAAACTTCCGGCTTTACTATATTTTTCATCCTTCGAAAGTTCGGCAATGCGCTGAAAACCCACCGCTTTCGGCACCTGGGTGTTGGCGTGTTTGTTATCAAGATTGTCGTTTCCGGCAGCCATGGCATCCAGCAGCATCCGGTGCGAAAACCGTTTGGCTGCAATCATGTATTTTTCGTCGCCGGTCATCTGGTAAGCATCGGCAAATGTTTCGTTCATTCCGCCATGCTCGGTGTCGAGCATCTGTTGCATCTGTTCTTCTGAAAGATTTGCAATGATGTTGACTCCCCAGTCGCAGAATTTCAGGAAAATAGTTTTGGCGTCTTCATTTCCGGCGTACAACCAGGCGTCGCGTAAACCGGCATACAATTTATGCACGTTGTACCACGGAACCCATGCCGCGCGGTAAGCCGCGAAATCGCCTTTCTGCAAAGTGCTCCATATTTGCTGACTGTTGGGCGCTCCACCCACGTAACCTTTTCCCCAGTCGGGGTGGTTTTTGTCGTTGGCTTCCTGGCAGGCTTTCAACTCCGAAATCATGTAATCCATCCGTTTTTTGCATTCGACGTTTCCGGTGGAAGCATAATTCATGGCCAGCGCCGACAGGTAATGACCGCCAACATGCCCATCCAAACCGGCCCAGTTGGGATACAGTTTTGCCTTTTCGGGCAGCCCGGCTTCCTTGCGGAAAGGAGCAATCAGCCGGTCAATATCATATTCCAGCAGCACATGAATATTGAGGTCCTGTGCATGTTTAAACGGTCCGTCGAGTAACTTCACATCGCCCATTGGAAATTCGTTTCGGTAGAGTTTTTCCTGCGCCGATACTACCTGATTCAGCAAAAGAATGCCAACCGTCAACACAAACAAAAGATGTTTTATCTTACTGATATTAAAAGACATCTGATTTAGTTTTTATTCAATTTGAACCATCAATCCACGCAAAACAACCGGTTGCTGATTGCCAAATCGTCTGCCTGCCCGTGCCGGAGTTTTTGGTTCGATGGTGAGCCGCACTTCATTGTTTTGTTCTGAAAACTTACAAACGATGGTTTCGGAGCCCAGGGCCTCTTCCACAAAACGACCGGTAATTTCGAGTGTTTTTTCTTCGGTCCAGGCGTACTGCGCAGCCACTTTTATGTTTGGTTGCAAAATGGTATAATTTGCATCAACCGATTTCGAAAAGTTGGTTCGCGGAGGTGCCAGAAGCGAGCCTGACAGCGTGTTTGAAACCACCCACTCTTTTGCACCCGCTTTGATTGAAGAAACGGTGTTGTCTCTTTTGATGGCAAAAGTGCAGACGCCATTTTTAAACGACAGATACACCGACTGAACTTTATGGTCATTTTCTGAAAGGATGAATTCTTTTCCTGAAACTGTTTTTTCGAAACCCGTTTCAACCGATTTTTCAAATCCCGGACCGATGGTGATGACTGCTACTTTTTTCGTCATTTCTTCCAGAGCTGTGGGAGCCGGCGCCAGCGGTTTATCCGATTTTATGGCGGGAATCAGGAAATTGTGCATCAGGTCGAGTTGCTTTTGTGTGTTGGAATTGTTGGCCGTGAAAACCACAATCGCATCTTTATCGGGGATAAGCACCACAAACTGACCGGCCATTCCATCCAACCTCACGGTGTTGTTTTTGCCGCGCCACATCTGGTAAGCATAACCCTGTCCCCAGTCGCTCAAGCTTCTTTTTTCTTCAGGTTCATCTGAATTTTTAATCTGGTAAGCAGTAGCTTCTTTTATCCATTCTTTCGGAATTAACTGTTTGCCGTTCCACACTCCGCCATTCAGGAGCAACTGACCAAATTTTGCGAGGTCTTCGGTGCGCAGTCGTAATCCAATCATTCCCATGGTAATTCCCTGTGGATTCAAATCCCAGTCGATTCCCCGGATTCCCAGCGGTTTAAAAATACGTGGCAAAAGGTAATCAAACACTGTTTCACCGGTAACCTGCTGAACAATGGCCGAAAGCATAAAAGTGGCCATGTTGTTGTATTTGAAAACCGAACCCGGTTTGAATTTTGGTTCCGTGGCAATAAAATGTGTCATCCAGTCGCCGCCGGCACCCCACGCACTTGGTTCAGGGTCCTGTCCGGCCGACATGGTGAGCAGGTCTTTCACTGTCATCTCTTTCATGTAATTGCTGATGGAGTCGGGCAACGAATACGGGAAAAATGTGATGATTTTATCAGTCACTTTCAACTTGTTTTCCGAAATAGCAAGACCGACAGCGGTGGCTGTAAAAGTTTTACTGGCTGAAAACATAATGTGTTTGTATTCAGGTCCGTAAGGTTTCCACCAACCTTCGGCGATAACTTTACCATGCCGGAGCATCATAAAACTGTGGTTTTCAAGTCCGCTGGTATCGCAGGCATTTAAAAACTGAATGATTCCTTCCGACGAAACGCCCTCCTGTTCGGGAGTACTGCGCGGAAGCTTTTCGGTTCCCTGTGCTGCCACCTGTATTTGCAAAAACAAGGTGGATACAGCTAATATGAAAATGATTGACAGTGCTTTCATTGCTTTTGTAAATATTTATTTTTCAACAATATGCGGATAGTTTTAATCTTGAGCGAATCCATTTTAAACACCCTTCGACTACGCTCTCGCCTGAGGCGAGACGGTCAGACTGAGCGTAGTCCCCGCCTGAACGGACGGGCAGGGAAATCTGTTTTTACTATTTCACCCCTTGTAATTCCAACATCTTTTCTGCATACCGTTTTCCCAGTTCGCGGTAACCTGCAGCGCTAAAATGCAAATTGTCAGGACCGTCGGCGCAACCAGCCGAAGAAATTACATACGAATTGGGCAGTGTTTGCGGCAGTGTGGCCATGATTTGATTAAATCCGGCACAAACCCCGCCCTGGTCGGCATTAACAGTTTCTCCGGCAAGCAGCGGAACTTTTTTCGGGTCGAGATTTAAATCTTTTATCAGGTTATCGTAAACACCTTTTACTTTTCGCGTCCACAAACTGTCGTTCGGGTTCGATTCGCCCTGGTGCAGCAAAATGCCTTTAATCACCCCATCTTTCTGCGCCAGTTTTGCCATTTCCACCAGCCTTCCGTAAGGATTTCCGTCGTATTCCTTTATCATCCCCTTCATCCAGCCCGGAGCAGTTTCGGTGTATGTCTGATAGTTTTCCTTGTCAAACAATTCGATTTTGCAACCACCAATGGCAACGACAATCACCCCAACTTTTACATTCTCGGGCTGTCTTTCAACCATTGTTCTCCCGAAATAATCGGCAGGCCCCATATTTGTTCTGCAACGGCACAACGGCGGAACAGCCGGATACCAGTTGCCTTTTGTTCTGCCGTTTCTATCGCAATCCACAGCCGCCATCACCTGAAAGCGCGGATTGACGGTTGAATCCTGCAATTCGGCACGGGCAGCGCCTTCCATATTCGATTGCCCGATACAGAGGTAGATTTGAAAATTGGGGTCCTGTGCAAAAACATTTCCTCCCGCCATCAGCAGAAGTGAAAACAGGATAATCGCTGAAATCTTTTTCATTGGTTTTATAGTTTTAAATTGTTGTCATTTTGTTTCATCAGACTTCGACTACGCCCAGTCTGACGGTCACCTTGAGTCCCGAGCAGTCGGGAAAGGGTGCTGATTATTTACCTTATTTTGCCCAGGCTTCTCCTTCAGGCGAACGTCTCCATTCGAAATATTTATCCAGAACTTTCAGCGATTCGGCGCTTGGCACCGGTCCTACAAAAGGCTTCTGGCTGAAATACATCACCCTTGGATTTGCTTCACTGAAAGCAGGCCATTCAGGGACGCCATTCCCATTCGGATTGCCAAACTTGGCAAAGTTGGTCCAATAGGTTGACATGGCTTCTGAAATCTCCAGATCAGATTTTGTCGTTTCAGGATTTTTGGTGTCTAAATGCTGAAAAACGTACGAAATATCCTGCGCGTGTGGAGAACCGTACCCATATTTTGGTGAATCTTTTGGATAATCGGGGTGCTGATCGAAATAATAGTAGTACACCTTCGATTTTCCGGTTTTTGACTGAAGATTTGCCCATGCCCAGGTTTGCCAGCCAAAAGCGGCGTCGCGAGCCAGGTCGCGTGCAGTTTTCGGTACCGAATTTTCTCCGGCAGGATAGGCTTTAATTAACTCGTCGGCAAACTTTCCGTAGCGCGCTTTTACACCATTGAAATATTCTTCCGGAGTTTTCTCCCTCGAAAAACTGGCGCCTTCGTCTGAATTGTATCCAATCAAAACAGGCACATCGTTGTATTTGCCAGCTTCATAAAGCCGGTGCTGATCGTCGGGAATAACGTATCCATCAGTGATTGGCCAACCACCCGGCATTCCAAAACCGGAAGGTAATTTTTCAGCCTCAATTTTCCGGAGGTCGGCAATCGATGAAACACCCGCTTTTTGCACATACGTTTTGCCGCTTTCTTCGGCCTGTTTCAGCGTTTTCATGTTCTCGCCCGGAAAAGTAGTTGGGCGTGTTGGTCCGAACGAACCGCCACTTTGCGAAATAGCGCCGCTGATTAAGCCTTTAGCCAGCGGCGAAGCGCACAACATACTCACCGAAATTGCTCCGGCTGACTCACCAAAAATGGTCACTTTTGAAGGATCGCCGCCAAATGCTGCAATATTCTTTTTTATCCATTTCAGCGCGGCTATCTGGTCGAGGATACCATAATTTCCTGAAACTTTGTTAGGGCTTTCAGTGCTTAATTCAGGATGCGACAAAAATCCAAACTGATTGACTCTGTAAGCAGTACTTACCAGAATTACGCCTTTTTTTGCCAGCTTTTCGCCACTTATCCAGGGATCGGAAGTATAGCCACCGGCAAATCCGCCACCATAAATATACACCATGACCGGGATTTTGTCGCCGGCTGATTTGGCTGGTGTCCAGATGTTCAGGTAAAGGCAGTCTTCGCTTTTTCCTGACGGTGGATTGCCTCCCTGCATCGGCGCAGGAGCAAATTTGTTTGCCTGCCGCACACCTTCCCATTTTGCTGCAGGTTGGGGCGCTTTCCAGCGCAATTCGCCAACCGGCGGTGCTGCAAACGGAATTCCTTTGTAAACCGTTAACCCGTCTTCAAGGGTTCCCTGAACCAATCCTTCCTGAACTTTTACAGGAGCGGGCTGCTGAGCGAAAATTTTCAGGGCTACAAAGCCAGCAAAAACTGCTAACAAAACAAGCTTCTTTTTCATATTTAGTTCTTTAAATTATTCGTCTGTTCCAAAAGTCAAAGACCCCTGAATCCCCTAAAGGGGACTTAAAAAACTTCATTGTTTATATTCTACTTTTTCCAAAGATTCGGGAGAAACCTGTAATACAGTAAATGGCGCCAGGTATTCCAATCGTGGCCGCCATAACCGCCCACATAATATTCATGCTCGATTTTGTGATTTTCCAGCGCCTGATGCAAAACCACGCAACGCTGTCCCATAAAACCGTTGGCTTCCTCAGTTCCCTGACCCACAAAAAGATAGTCCACCTTTTCGTTTACTTCCGGGTCGTTTAAAAACTGTGAAATCGTGGTTTCTGCATTGGTGTCGCCGGCGCTGAGAATGCCAAAACTGGCAAACAAATCGAGCGAGCGGAAACCCACAAACATGCTATGCCTGCCACCCATCGACAGACCCGAAATGGCCCGCCCGTGCGGCGACTGAATGGTTTTGTAGTTTTTATCGACAAACGGAATCACATGGTTTCGCATCTCTTTCTCAAAAATATCGAAAGTCAGTTCGGTGTGTTTCGGATGATTGCGGTGAATCACCTGGTTGTTTGGAATCGCGATGATCATCGGTTTGGCTTTTCCTTCCGCCAGCAGGTTGTCCATGATAAAATTCACCCGGCCGTCGTACACCCAGTTTGATGGCAGTTCGCCACTTCCGCCCAGCAGGTACAAAACGGGGTATTCCTTTTTGGGGTCGTAGCCGGGAGGTGTGTACACGTAGAGTTCGCGTTCGCCATTGGTTACATCGGAGTGATAAACCTGGCGGGTTACAGCACCGTGCGGAACATTTTTGGCATCGTAATAAGCAGGACCGTCGCCATGAACAATCAATTCACTGTAAGGAGGCATGGCTGTGAAAGCTGCGTAAGTATTACTCGGGTCGGCAATCTGAACGCCATCGACATTAAAATGATACGCATACATATCGGGTTTGAGCGGCCCGATGGTGAGGGTCCAGATTCCGTCGTCGCCTTTGGTAAACGGCAGCGGTTCTTTTCCCAGGTTATTGCAGGTATAAATGGCTCCCGTAGGCAAAACCACCTTTTGCGCGTTGGGCGCTTTTAACCTGAAAGTAACAGTATGGTCGTCGCGCACTTCGGGCGAATTCACCGGTGCGCTGAACGGATTCAGTCCTTCTGTATTTTCCTGCGGATTGTAATCGAGATTGACATTGGCCTGCTGGGCTAAACCACTACCAGAAATCCAAAATAATCCAACAACGATAATTGCAAACTTTATCTTCATTTGATTTATCAATTAATTTTTAAAAAGCAACTGAGCATACTGATACAGCGACCTGCGCCAGGTGAGCCATTCGTGGGCTGTTCCGGGCGATTCGTAATACACGTATTTAATTCCCTGTTTTTCCATCATTTTGCGGAAAGCGCCCACCGAACCGGGAAAAGGATTGGGTTCTTTTGTACCGAGACCCAACCAGAAAACTTTAACCTGTTTATTGATGGCAGCTCCGTCGTTGAATTTTCCATCCAGAAAAGTAGCCGGGTCAACTTCGGCAGTACTCGGGTAATTCGATGTTCCGCTAAAACCACCATACGAAGCAAACTTGTCGAGGTTATTCATGATGATACGCATGGTTTGATTGGCACCCATCGAAAGTCCGGCAATGGCGCGGTGTTCACGGTCGGCAATGGTGCGGAATTTTGCGTCAGTCATGGGGATGATTTCGCTTATCATCACCTCTTCGAAAACCGAAGCCGGGCGACCCGGGTTTTCACCGGCCTGTTGTTTGTAAGCATAGCCGTTGTCCATCACAATCATCATCGGAACGGCTTTACCTTCGGCAATCAGGTTATCGAGAATGAGGCCTGCTTTTCCCTGCGATGCCCAACCAGTTTCATCTTCGAAACTGCCGTGCTGCAGATAAAGCACCGGGTAGCGTTTTTGAGGATTCTGTGCATATTCGGCTGGCGTATAAACAAAACAGCGGCGAAATGCATTGGTGATTTTTGAGAAATAAATGTTTTCGCTTACCAGTCCGTGCGGTACATCTTTTACCGCATAGAAATCCTGGTCGGCAGCCGGAATTTCAATACCACTTCCCCACCTGCCTGCGCCATAAAAATAACGGGTTCCGGGGTCAGGCACCGAAGCGCCGTCGATGTTAAGCTGATAGTAATGAAAACCTTCGTCCTGCGGAGCCGACTCACCGGTCCACACGCCCTTTTCATCTTTCACGAGGTCATATTTTACCCCGCCAATATCGAGCTGAACTTTGTTTGCATTGGGTGCCGAAATCTGGGTACGCACCCGTCCTTCAGAATTTACCTGCGGAAAAAGTTTCCCCTGCTGGTTAACTTCCGATGGTTTGAAATCTTCCTTTACCGAAACATTCTGTGCAGAAATCCCATGAGAAATCAGGGCTGCCAGTGCAATTGAAAAGATGTATTTTTTCATTCGTAGTATTTTAAATTAAAGTCTTTTGTCCCGATAGAACTTTGGTTTTTCTTTTGAGTTCTTACCACCTCATTTGTAACTCCTTTTTAGTGAGGATTGTGCCATTCCGTCCGAAACAGGGTTTTCGCCTTGAACAACGTTTCCACGCGGACGGTTTTTCCTCTTTCCCTTTTACCCCCGGTTAAAACCGGGGGTTATTCAAATTTAAGTCCTACGGACTTTTTCTTCTAAAAACCCTGAAAGGGTTTGATTTCAATAACCGTGGGTTTTAACCCACGGAAAATGAAAGATGTGCTACAAAAACCCTGAAGGGGTTGACCAGTGATGTTGCCTGAATCTCTCATTCTGACATCTCATTATTCCTTAAAAAGCATGGGTGCCAACTGGTATAAACTTCTGCGCCAGGTCAGGAATTCGTGGGCAGTACCTTCCGAAACATACGAAACCGCGTTCATTCCAGCGCCTTTCAGCGCTTCGGCTGAATTTTTCACTCCATCAGGACGTTCTTTGCTGCCGCAACTCAAAAAAATAAGTTTTACTTTCGATTTATCTTTAATATCATCAGGAGCATAAGTTCCTCCGCTCAACAATGCGTAGTGCGAAAAAACTTCGGGCTTGTTCAGCGTAATGGTTTTGGTTTCCATGCCACCCATCGAAAGTCCGGCCATGGCGCGGTGCGGCTGGTCGGCAATGGTATTGAAATTGGCATCGATGTACGGAATCAGTTCGTCCACCAGCACTGTCTGAAACGGTTTGATATCGAAATTACGCAGTCCGCCGAATTTGATTTCGTTGGTCATTCCGTAAGTCATCACAATAATAAAAGGTTTGATTTTTCCTTCGGCAATCAGGTTGTCCATAATCAGATTGGCGTGGCCCTGGTTGCTCCAGGCGGTTTCGTCTTCGCCCCAGCCGTGTTGCAGGTAAAGTACCGGATAGCGTTTTTTACCATCTTTTCCATAGCCGGGAGGTGTGTAAACAAAGGCCCTGCGCGAAGTTTGGGTACTTGCCGACGGGAATAAAATCTGCTGCACATTTCCGTGAGGAACATCTTTCAACGCATAAAAATCCTTGTCGTGCGCCGGAATTTCGATACCGCTTTCCCAACGGGTTGAACCATAAAAATTGAGGGTGCCGGGGTCGTTAAAAACGCCGCCATCCACAATGAGGTGATAGTAGTGAAAACCTTCGTCCATCGGGCCTTCGGTGGTTCCCACCCAAACGCTGTCGGCACCGCGTGTAAGTTTGGTTCCGCCACGGCCACCCAATCCGAGGGTAACAGTAACACTTTGTGCTTTTGGTGCCTCAATTTTAAAACGGGCGTAACCCTGCGAGTTGACCATCGGGTACTCTTTTCCCGGCTGGTTAAATGTTGACGGTTTGAAATCTTCTTTGATTTCCGTGGCGGTTTGTGCAAAGCAAAAACTACCGGTTAAAACGAAAGAAATCAGCAAACTGAATATTTTGTTTTTCATTGTTGGTTGTATTTTAAAATTCTTTTAAAGTTGAAACTCTATTTTCTCAATAAAACAGACTTCGACTACGCTCAGTCTGACGGTCACCCTGAGCGTAGTCGAAGGGTGCTTATGTTCTTCTTTTTCTAACTATTTTTTAAATAACAGCGGTGCAAATTCATGAAGTCCCCTGCGCCAGCTTTGCCATTCGTGGGCGGTTTGCGGCGAAACATAAAAATGGGTGTTCATACCTGCAGCTTTCAGCTTTTCGGTATTTTCCTTCGGGTCGCCCCATGGACCGGGACGTGGGTTTTCAATTTCCCGACTTCCATAACTGATAAAAACCAGCTTTACTTTTTCTTTGAAACCGGGTGCTTTTTCAACATCTTCGACACTGATGCTGCCACCACTGAACATGCCAACATGCGAGAAAACATCGGGGTTGGCCAGCGTAATCACGCGGGTTTGCATTCCGCCCATCGAAAGTCCGGCCATGGCACGATGCTGCTGGTCGGCAATCGTTCTGTATTCAGCATCCACCATCGGGATGATGTCTTTCAGCAGTGTATTCGTGAATCCGTCGGCCCAGCCTTTTGGAGGCCATTCACCACCGGCAGGACGTTCGCCACGCGGAGGACCCTGCATGCTCCAGGTTCCATTGTCCATCACAATTATAAACGGAACGGCTTTCCCTTCGGCAATCAGGTTGTCCATGATAAGTCCGGCTTTGCCCTGTGCTGCCCAGCCGGTTTCGTTTTCGCCGCCACCATGTTGCAGGTACAAAACCGGATAGCGTTTTTGAATGTCTTTGTTATACCCCGGAGGTGTGTAAATAAAGCAACGACGCATGGCATCGTTCACTTTCGAATAATAAATCTTTTCAATTACCTGACCGTGCGGAACATTTTTATTGGCATAAAAATCCTGGTCTTTGGCCGGAATTTCGATACCACTGCCCCAGCGGCTGGCACCATAAAAGTATAGGCTTCCGGGGTCTGGAACGGCAGCGCCGTCAACCCAAAGCTGGTAGTAGTGAAAACCCTCGTCCTGCGGGGCCGATTCGCCGGTCCAAACGCCGGCTGTATCTTTTTTCAGGTCGTATTTAACGGCGCTGATGTCGAGCTGCACTTTGGTTGCACCGGGTGCTTTTATCTGCACACGTACGCGGCCTTCGGAGTTTACCATCGGATATTCTTTCCCTGGTTGATTGACTGTTGAAGGTTTGAAATCTTCAACCACACTGTTTTGGGCAAAACCTGCAAAACCGGACATTGCCAAAATCAAAACAAAAACAAAAAAATACTTTTTCATATGGCTCTTTTTTTAATTTTTGAATACAAGCTGTGCGAACTGATAGAGACTTCTCCGCCATGAATGCCATTCGTGAGCTGTTCCCGGAGAAACATAGAAATGCGTGTTCATTCCGGCCTCTTTTAATGATTGGGTATTCACTTTTGGATCGCCACCAAAGCCGCCGCCTCTTGGGTTTTCAAGTTCGCGGCTGCCATAGCTGATGAAAAGAAGTTTCACATTTTCTTTAAACTTTGGTGCCCCTGCAATATCTTCCATGCTGATGCTTCCGCCGCTGAACATGCCAACTTGCGAGAACACATCGGGATTGGCCAAAGTAATCAGGCGGGTTTGCATGCCACCCATCGAAAGACCTGCCATAGCGCGGTTTTTCTGATCGGCAGCAACACGATAATTCGCTTCAACATACGGAATCAAATCGTTGAGCAGGATATTTTTGAACTCTCCGGCAAAATCAAAACTGCCCGGACCGCCCGGTCTTCTTCTTGTTGAATCTGCGCCGGCAGTATTCTCCGGTCTCGGACCACGCGGCCTTTCAAAATTGACGCTGCTGTTTTCCATTACCACAATAAATGGAACTGCTTTGCCTTCAGCAATCAAATTATCCATAATCAGGTTTGTGTGTCCCTGGTTGCCCCAACCGGTTTCATTTTCGCCCATTCCATGTTGCAGATACAACACCGGATAACGTTTCGAATTGTTTTTATCGTAGCCGGGAGGCGTGTAAATGTAGGCACGACGCACCTTGTTTGACGTTTTTGAAAAATACGGTACCTCGCGCAATTCGCCATGAGGAACATCTTTTAAGGCAAAGAAATCCTGATCGTCAGACGGAATTTCGATGCCACTTCCCCAGCGACCAGCGCCAAAAAAATAAAGGCTTCCCGGGTCCGGTACAGACGCACCGTCGATATTCAGCTGATAATAATGAAAACCCACATCCTGTGGAGCAGATTCGCCGGTCCACACGCCTTTTTCATCTTTAACCAAATCGTATTTTACCGCACCAATATCGAGTTGCACTTTGTTAGCTCCGGGTGCCGAAATCTGCACTCGCACACGGCCTTCGGAGTTTACCTGGGGAAATTCTTTCCCGGGTTGATTGACTGTTGAAGGTTTGAAATCTTCAACCACAGCGGTTTGCGACTGCGCAACAAATGCTCCGCCTGTCATAAAAACCGCTAATAAAAGTTTCTGAAGTTGTTTTTTCATTGTAGTTATTTTTTAGTTTAATCGTTTAATTCTCAATATGTTTTTTATTTCACTCACCCCAAACTCCAAAGGGGGCTTTCTCCTCTCTTTTCAAGCTACACTTTATTCAGTAATTTCCCGGCCTGAAAGGCCAATGTAATTCAGCCCGGGGCAATCCCGGTAAAACCGGGAGTCGCCCCGGGTAAAGGAGGCAGAAGAAAACCGTCCGCGATGATTCGATGAACAAAGCAAAAAAATCACTTCGGACGGAATTGCAGAACATCATTATCGGGAAACAAAAGGCCATCTCCCTCGTCCGAAACAGATGTTTCTCTTTGATAAACGTTCTCACGCGGACGATTTTCGTGTTCGTCTTCCAACCCAGGGCGACACTTCGTTTGCCCTGGGCTATATTACCCTGGCCTTTCAGGCCGTTTTCATTTTCGTAAAATATCATTTCCTTATTTAAAAGATTTGCATAAAAAGTAGCTTTTTAAGAGATTGGCAGATTTCTGCCAATTTTCATTGGTAGAAATTGGGGTGAGTGAATGATAATATCACAAGAAATACTTCTCATTATTTTTTACTCCAATCCACTGTTTTTTATTCTGAAATAGTCGAACGAAACATCAAAAGGTGTTTCAGGTTTTGTGGTGCTCGAATCGAACCAGAAAGTACTTTTCATGTATTGGGTTACAATTCCGTCGCAAACCACCAAGCCGGCTTTGATATCTTTCAGCAACATATCGGCAGTTCCAAGTTTTTCGAAAGTTTTTCCGTCAACCGAGTAGAAAGCGGTGTAGGTGCTTCCCTTTTTCTCCAGTTTCAGGAAAAGCGCATTTTCGCCAACAATTTCATTTTTCAGGTTAAATGTTGCGAATGATTTTGTAATGCCGTTTTCTTCCATCACCAAGTCGACGGTGCCGGGTTGCAGACCTCTTTGTCTTGTGGTTTTTATCACCGCCCTGAACATCAGTTGTACAAAATTGTCGTCGTCCTGGTAAGCAATGATTCCGGCATTTTCGGGTTGCGACGGAGCTCTTGATGCCACCAGTTTTGTTTCGATGGTCCAGTCGTTGTTGGCGCTTTGCAGCAAAATGTTTTTTGCGTTGTTGGTGGCTTCTGTAACAGCTCCGGCTTCGCTGGTGATAGTGAGTGAACCTGCCTTTTTCGAAAGACTTTGTGCGGGTTTGTTTTCGCGCAACCACTGCCAGCGCGGATTTACAGCGCCTCCGTCAAATTCATCGCTCACCGATTCGGCATCGAAATTCAGGTAATACACATTCTTTTCGAGTGTGATGTCGTCGATAAACTGAACTGTGGCGGTTCCCGGAATTGCTTTGGCCTGTTCGATTTCCACCGAAATACCGGCACTCAACGCTTCGGCTTTTACCACCGGAATTTTTGAGTTGCTTTTCAGCAAATAACTGCAGGCTTTTACATCTTTGTTAAATCCCGGAATATTTTTCCCGTTCACCGTTACCGATTTCGGGTTCAAATCGGGCATCACTTTTACCGAGTAACTATTTGAAACGGTTGTCCCGTCGATGGTGACAACCGCAAAAACCGATGCCACACCCACGCCTGTTGCAGTCACTTTTCCTTTTTCGTCAACGGTAACCACTTTAGGGTTGTTGCTTTTCCAGGTAATCTGCGCTTTTGAAATATCGTAAAAACTATCGTCTGACATGGCCGCAGTTACGCTGGTTTGAATGGTGTTGCCCGGGCGCAGCACAACTTTGTCGCTTTCAGCCACCACCGTGGTTAATACGGGTTTGTAACTGCCACTCATTTTTGCTTCCAGTTGTCCTTTGATATCTTTTGACGAGGCGCCCACTTCAAAAATATATCGGCCCGGGTCGAAAGTGATTTTGTCGTTTTCAGCATCCCAGAACCAGAGGTCTTTGCAGTCGATATCAATAGAAACCGTTTTTACCTGGCCGCGCGGAATGCTCACCCTTTTAAATCCTTTCAGTCGTTTAATCGGTCGCTGGAGTGAAGCCGGACTGTCAGGCGTTTTTACATAAACCTGTACAATTTCGTCGCCGTCAACGTTGCCTGTGTTCTGAACATCGACACTCACGGTAATTTTATCGTTGGGTGTAATGTTGGTCTTGCTGATGGCAAAATTGCTGTAGGCAAAAGATGTGTACGACATTCCAAATCCAAATTCGTACGAAACATCTTTGTTGAAATACCAGTAAGTGCGGCCGTTGGTGCCGTCGCCACGCAACGTATAATCGTTAAAATCGGGAAGGTCGCTTAACGATTTAAACCAGGTAACATTGAGCTTTCCTCCGGGATTTACATCGCCAAACAGAATTTTCGCCATGGCCGTTCCCTGTGCCTGTCCGTTATAACCAGTCCAGATAATTCCTGAAATATTAGGCAGATTTTTAAACTGCTCCACTTCCACCATTCCCATGGTTTGCATCACCACTATGGTGTTTGGATTGACCGCTGCCACCGCTTTTATCAGTTCGTTCTGATTGCCGGGCAGGGTTATCGAAAAACGGTCGGATTCTTCTCGTCCGGTGGATTGGTCGGTGCCTACAAAAATCAGTGCAACATCGGCGTCGGCTGCGAGATTCAGGGTTGCTTCATCAATTTTTTTCTCGGTTTCACGATACACAAGCACCAGTTTCTGCGGACCTGTGATTCCCAGTGTATTGATTTTCACCGGAACAACTTTCGGGCGTGCAAAACCCGGAAATCCGCCGCCGCCCTGCTGACCACCACTGATTTTCTGCGATGCCAATACATTGCCGGTAGCCGAGCCAACCCTCACTTCAAGCGTTCCACCATCGGCTGATGCACTCACGTTAAACCTGATGGAATCGACATTGGTAATATCCACATCGTCGTACGCTGTCCAGTCGCCATTTTTGATTCCGCTGATGGAAGTACGGCCAAACCTTGCAGCCACAATCAATCCGGGTGCCGAAGCAACAAATTTTGTGGCATCGAACTCTTTTAAAACTTCGCCATTGCGAACTGTCGAAAATCCGCTGACATTGATAAAATCGGTGTTTTTGTTGGTGTTGCCACTGTTCATGGTAACGATTTCGGTATTCAGTTGATGCTCTTTGATGTAGTTCTGAATTCCGGCTAGATGTGAAATGCTTAAATGAGGTTCAACCTGACCCGAATAATCGCCCAGTTCAACTTTGTCGGCCTGCGGACCCAAAACAGCAATTTTCTTTACCTGTTTTAGATTGATGGGCAACGCCTTTTCGCCTGTGTTTGTAATCGTACTGTTTTTCAGCAACACCGGGGTTTTGGTGGCAATTTCGAGCGCAAGGTTGTTGTGCGACGGGTCGTTGATAACCGATGGTTTGATTCCGGCATACGAAACAATTTCGCGCGGGTCGAACTCGCCCATCCGCATTCTGATGGTAAAAAGATTCACCAGCGCTTTGTCGATTTCGCCTTCGGTTAAAATTCCCTGCTGAACCGCTTTCAGCGCGCCCGACTGGTACACACCACCGCAATCGGTGTCAACACCGGCTTTAATTCCAAGCGCTGCGGCCACTTCGTAACTGTCGGTGTAATGATGACCTCTCACAATATCGTCGATGGCGCCACAGTCGCCGGTTACATAACCCTCCATTCCGTAAGTTTTGCGGGCGATGGTATCCACCAGAAACCGGCTGGCCGACATGGGAACTCCGTTTACAGCGCCATAAGCCGTCATAATTGCCGGAAGTTTATCTTCGCGGATAAGCGTTCTGTAAGGCGCCAGGTAAAACTCGCGCATATCGCGGTCGTCCATGTTGGCGCTGCCGGAGTGGCGGTTGAACTCGGTATTGTTGGCAAAATAATGTTTTCCGCAGGGAACGGTTTTCAGGTAAGTCGGGTCGTCGCCCATCAAACCCTGGATAAAACCTTTGCCGATTTGCGAAACCAGAAACGGGTCTTCTCCAAATGTTTCGGCAGTGCGCCCCCAGCGCGGGTCGCGGGCAGGTTCAATCACCGGCGACCAGTAAGTGAGCGTAAAAATTACCTCGTGATTAAAACCACGGGCCTCATCGGCAATCACTTTTGTTTCGCGTTTGATCAGCTCCGGGTCCCAGGTTGCGCCAACAGCCACGCTGTTGGGGAACGAAGTTGCCGTCATTCCGGCGTTGTTGTTCCGGCCCATAATTCCGTGCAGCGCTTCGCCCCACACATCATAATGGTTGATTCCCAAACGCGGGATGGGCGGCATGGTATTTCCCAACTGGCTTTGCTTTTCTTCGGGTGTCATCCGCGACACAAGGTCGGTCGCCCGTTCCCTGAACGAATACGCCGTATTCAGGTAAATCGGTTTTTTTGCTTTCTCTCCGGCAGGCATAAAAGCCATCATCAGCAAGGAAAGCAGAATTAAAAGCGATGTTTTTTGTTGTTTTATTTTCATGAAAAAGACGTTTTGTTTTTTATTAAGTTATTTATCAACAGTTGGTAAATGTTGTTGAGGCGGATTTCGGAGACCGTTCATGTCCGAAGGACAAGGAACGGCGAAACGAGAATCCGCAGTTGAGTTACCACCGACCCCTGCCCTGTAATATGTACCGTGTTATAGGGTGTTTTTTATTCATTTTTTGTTTTGTTCCAAAAATCAATATCGTATTCATCCCAAGACAAAATAACCTGGAGGTCATTGTTTGCTCTTGAATCGCTGTCCAAGTAATGATGTCCATTACTGCCAAGTCTGTACATTGATGTTAGTTTCTCTCGAAATTCTCCCCATTTTTCTTTTGTTACTCTCCACTCATAATGCTCGTTACTTGTTTTTAATAATCCAATATTTTCATTGTCGGAGAAAGATTTCAAGTTAATTCGATATTTGTCGTCTAACAATTTTAATTCGTCAAAATTGAAGTCAGTCAGGTTTTTGGAGAGTTTTAAAAATACCTTCTCAAGTTCTAAAAGTCCATGAATGTTCACCGAAATTAAAATGCTATTTTCTCCTTTGAAATTTTCAAAAAATCCGATTCTGATATGTTTTTGGTTTGATTTCACGTGGATTTTTAATTTTTAGTTTTTTGCAGAATTAAATCTGTAAATATCAATATCTGTCGTTGTGCTTGTCCTGTATAGAAATTCAATTGTTTTCAGGTCATGTCCTAATGCTGGTGTCGAATTATCTTCGTTCGTATCGATGTACAAAACAATTTCTAATACCGAGTCCAATTTAAATTTCTTTTTAAATCATTGATAATCTCAATCTTGTCGTACAACTGAGACACGATTTCGCCAACTAAATTGTCAATTTGTATGTATTCTTTTCCTTTGTCTGTAGATAATCTCCACATCGCAAACTCGACAGCAGATTTATAGAATCCCTTATCTCCCTTTCGCAAAGAGTCTGTCGGTTTAATACCAAGTCTGTTTGTCACTTCTTCTGTGTCAAAACTATCTCCTTTAAGAGCAAAATAAACATATGAATTACCTGTTTCCATTTTCTCTTTTAAATACCCTATAACTATTTATTGTCATACTTCAATTATCCAAATATCCTTAAAAAAGGACCTTTGCAAACAGCTTAGTCTCTTGTTATCCTAAGATTTTCTATTTAAAAATTCTTGGGGCAAATTCATTGAGCGCCCGGCGCCAGGTGAGCCATTCGTGGGCTGTTCCCTGCGATTCGTGAAATACGATGTTTTTGATTCCGTGCGCTTTTAACTTTTCAACCTGGTCCTTCGGATTACGTTCTTCGGTGCCGGTGCTGATGAAAAGCAGATTCATCTTTTTGTCGAAAGCAGCCGGGTCTTTAAATACGCCGTTAAACGCGTTTACAACATCGTCGCCACGCACAAAAAATCCGCTGAAAGTGCCCATCCACGCGAATTTGTCCATGTTGGCAAAAACAGTCATGGTGGTTTGCATACCCCCTCTCGACAAACCGGCCATGGCGCGATTCTGCTTGTCGGTTTTAGTGCGGAAAGTTTTGTCGATATACGGAATCAGGTTTTCAGCATAGATTTTGGTGACATCGCCCGATGCCTGGCGCACATCGGAGTTGGTTTTGATGTCGCCGCTGGGCATCACCACAATCATTGGCACTGCTTTTCCGGCAGCAATCAAACCATCCATAATATTGGCCATGTGTCCCTGGTTCGACCAGCCGTTTTCGTCTTCGCCCCAACCGTGAACAAGGTACAACACCGGGTATTTTTTATCGGGATTCTGTTCGTATTCTGCCGGAACATACACGTTAATGTGGCGCTCCAGTCCGTTGATTTCAGACCAGTAATAAATCGACCGCACCTGTCCGTGAGGAATATTTTTGTTAAACCTGTAATAGTCGCCTTCCGGGCCTTCGGGAATTTCGATACCCGACGATTCCCAGTTGCTGCCAAAAAAAGCTTCGGTATTTCTGTCCATCACTGCCACGCCGTCAATCAGCACGGCATAGTAATGAAAACCAACCACCTGCGGGTCGGATGTGCACGTCCAGACACCGGCAGTGTCTTTTGTCATGTCGTATTTTTTGCCGCTCAAATCAATCTGAACGTTTTGGGCAGTCTTCGCCACAACCCGAAACATGGCCTGACGGGTTTGTGCATTTACCGCCGGGTATGGCGATAAGAAAGTGTTGGTTGACGCAGGCTTAAAACCTTCAGGAAGCGGTTGCGGTTGTTGACCGCGCTGAACACCGGCAAATTGTGCTGATGCGATTCCGCAAATCAGCGTTGCCATCAGGATAAAAGTAATTCGTTTCATAAGTTTTGTTTTATTGTTAGTTTTTAGTAATCTGTTTATTCTTTATTGTTTGTAAGTGACTCACCCTCTTCTCCCTCTCTACCTTTAGAGAGGGACGATTTGATTGTAGACAAATCAGAGTGAGTGAAAAATAAGAAGCCTTTCATTTTCAATCTGCTATTAACTATTCTCAGTGCTTTCAAATTAATTTACTTTGAAGTTCAAAATACATCGCTATTGAAGCACAACCTTTGCTTTTTTCAAGTCTTTGTCATCGGAACTGGTTCCGTAGAAAATTTCGTATTCACCCGGAACAGCGGCCATTTTACCGGTTGCCACGTCAAAGAACTCAAATGAATTCCGTGGCAGACTGATGTTTGTGTTTACTGTCTTTCCGGCTGGCACACTTACTTTCTGAAAAGCTTTCAGCGTTTTCAGCGGCCCGGAAACATCACCGGTTTTGCGCACATAAACCTGAATTGTTTCTGTTCCGTCGGTTTTGCCCGCATTTGTTACCGGAACCGTGAGTTCAACATTTTCGCCGGATTCGGCTTCGGCATTAAATACTTTGGCATCGCCAATATTGAAAGTTGTGTAGCTCAATCCGAAACCAAAAGGAAATAATGGCTTTTCAGTCATATAGCGATACGTGCGGCCTTTCATAGAATAGTTTTCGAAATCAGGAATCTGTTCCACATTTTTGTAAAAAGTAACCGGAAGTTTACCTGACGGATTGTACTGCCCGAACAAAATACTGGCAGTGGCAGTACCACCGGCCTGACCGGGATACCACGCCTGCAAAATGGCTTCGCATGATTGTGTTTCGGGCACAAATCCCATGGCCGAGCCTGAAAAGTTTACAAAAACAACCTTCTTTCCGGCGTCTTTTAAAGCCTGTAACATCCGGCGCTGAATGGCAGGCAATTCAATGTCAGTGCGGTCGCCACCCTTGAAACCCGGCACAGTCACACGCATTTCCTCACCTTCGAGCGACGGGGCAATTCCTCCGGCAAAAACCACAATATCTGCATCTTTTACTTTTTCGATACTTGCCGACAGGTCGAATGGAACCAGTGTTCCAAAATCGAAATTCAGCGAGGCATCAAAGTTTCCCGCTGAGAAGTTGATTTCGATTTCATACGATTTTCCGGATTCAACCTCCATTTTGTGTACAATATTCGGTGTGGCGGCAAAAATATTTCTGACCACCAGTTCGCCGTTAATGGTTAAAGTTGCGCGCCCCATGTTTTGAAACTGAAAAGCGACTTCACCCGATTTTGTAGGCTGAAAAACAGTTTTATAGCGGGCCGAAAAATCGCGGATGTTCACGCCTGCCGCAAAAGCAGTGGCGCCGGTGGTTGTAAACCGGAACGGCGATGAAATGTATTCCGTTGCAACCGGCTCGCCTTCTGGAGTGCGGGTATTCCAGTATTGAGCCTGATAACCGTTTTTCCCGTTGAACCCACATTCATGGAAAAGACTTTTTACAGCCATATCCTGCGTGCGGTCGCAGCCGGGTTCGTAAATCAGTTGAGCGGCGGGAACCATTTTTTGCATGGCTTCGAGCAGTGTAACCGTGTGCGCCGGGAAACCGTTGTAGTTGCCCCACTGCATCACCGAGTCGTTGGCATTCGGACCCATCAGCGCAATTTTCTGATTGGATTTTAAGGGTAAAATCCGGTTATTATTCTGAAGCAAAACCATGCTTTCCTGTGCTATTTTCAGCGCCAGTTGCTGGTGTTTTTCGCTGTTCACCACCGAAATCGGAATCTGCCATGCCGGGCTTGCATTCATTTCACCCAGTTCGAAACGCGCTTTTAACAGGCGTTTTACTGATACATCTATTTGACTTTCGGTAATCAGACCGGCTTTCACGGCTTCCGGTAAATTTCTGAATTCGCTGCCACATTCAACATCGGTTCCGTTTATCACCGCACTTGCCGACGCGTGTTTGCCATCGGGATGAGTGGCGTGTGCATTCTTATTTGAAAAATCGTTGATGGCCCAGCAATCAGAAACCACCAAACCGTCGTATCCCCACTGTTCGCGCAGAATCTGGGTTAACAAGCGGTTGCTTCCGCAACAGGGTTCGCCTTCGAAACGATTGTAAGCGCACATCACCTCTTTTACATCGGCCGTTTGCACCAGCGCTTTGAAAGCAGGCAGGTAAGTTTCCCACAAATCGCGCTGGTCGATGTTTTTGGCATCAAAAGAATGGCGGTTCCACTCAGGACCAGAATGAACAGCGTAATGTTTGGCGCAGGCGTGCAGTTTGTCGTATTCCGCATCATCCGGACCCTGCAAACCTTTTACCACGGCAACGCCCATGCGGCTTGTCAGGTACGGGTCTTCGCCATAAGTTTCCTGACCACGGCCCCAGCGAGGGTCGCGGAAAATATTGATATTGGGTGTCCAGAAAGTAAGTCCCTGGTAACGTTTGAGTCCGCCCTGTTTGCTGTATTCAAACGATTTGGCGCGTGCCTCATCGGAAACTGCGGTGAAAACATCGAGTAAAAGTGCATCGTCAAACGACGCAGCCATGCCGATTGCCTGCGGAAAAACAGTGGCAAGCCCGGAACGGCCAACGCCGTGCAAAGCTTCGTTCCACCATTCGTAAGCTTTGATTCCCAACCGTTCGATGGCCGGAGAATTGTTCTGCATCAGCGATGCTTTCTCTTCCAACGTGAGGCGTTTCAGCAAATCGTCAGCCCGTTGTTCAGGTGATAATTTTTCGTTTTGGTATGGAAATGGCTGACCATTCGATATTACTGCAAGCAAAATGAGGCCAATTGCAAAAATTGAACCCCGAAATTTTGTATTGATTGGACTATTAAAAACTCGTTGCATTGAAATTGATTCAGGTTGATTTTCTATTTAAACAACAATTGCGAAAACATAAATAATCCGCTTTTCCAGACTTTGAAATCGTGTACTCCGCCCGGTTCGATGTAATAAATATGCGGCACATTGTTGGCCTCGCAGTACTCGTGGGTGCGTTTGCTGAACGCAAGCAGCCCGTCTTTGTCGCCACACGAAATCCACAACAATTTGAGTTGTTCTCTGGCTTTTGCGGGGTCGGGAATCAGTTGTTCCGGACTTTTTGTGTTGGGAGCCGAAGAAAATCCGCCCACCCAGGCGAATTTGTCAAGGTTGCCCAAACCGAAATTAAGCGATTGCCCGCCACCCATTGAAAGGCCGGCAATGGCACGGTGTTCGCGGTCGGTCAGCGCCGGAAAATTCTTTTCAACATATGGAATCAGGTCGATGAGCAAATCTTTTTCGAAAGTGGCAAACGCCTGCACTTTGTCGGGTGCCATGATGTTGCCGGTGGCGCTGTCGTCTTTCATGGCGCGGCCGTTGGGCATAATCACAATCATCGGTTCCACTTTCTTTTCGGAGTAAAGATTATCAAGAATCACTTCGGGGTGACCACCGTTTAACCACTCCATTTTGTCGCCGCCAATACCATGAAGCAGGTAAAGCACGGGGTATTTTTTGTCTTTCGAATAACCGGGAGGTGTGTAAATCAGCGCCTGCCGGGTTGTTCCAACGGTTGTAGAATTATAACTGATGGTATCGATTTTTCCGTGCGGAATATCGGCGCGAAGTACATCGAAACCGGGAGCAGCGGGAGACACCGGGCTTTGTGCAACGACAAAACTGCCAAACACGAAAAGCGCAGAAACGAGTAAAAATATTTTTTTCATAATTCAGATTTTGATTGCGTTTATTGATTGTTTTTGTTTTTTGACTAATTATTCTGTGGTATGATAATCTGGTATTTACCGCTTAAATGCATGAGGCTGAACAGGTAAAGCAACCCATCGTAATATGGGTCGAAATAGCCGTCTTCGTAGGGTTCGAGTTTTGCATTCCAGAGTGCGTGAACAAAATCGAGACTTTTTTTATCGTTGCCAATCAAAGAAGCAGTTGCGGCAGTTGATTTTAACCCGAGTGAATGCCTGAGTTTTTTGAAACCACCGGCACCCAGAATAAAATCGGGCGTTGTTCCGTCGGGATTGAACTGGTCTTCAAAAGTTTCAATTCCCTTTGAGCGTAAGAAACCCTGGAGATTTGAAGCATAAACTTCCTGCCAGTTTTTGTCTTTGCCATACCAAACGTAATCCATGGTAATATTCATGGGCACCCGCCACGAATCGTAACGAAAAGCCGCCGGCATCCAGGGTGTTGAATGTGCAGTTCCGTCAAAATTGGCATAATCGTAATTCAGTCCGGTAACCGGATGACAGGCGCGGTGCAGGAAAACGCGCGAAGTGTCGGCGCAATCGCGGTAAAACTGTTCGTGACCATCGTTGGCATATTCGGCCCAGATTTCGTAAAAAGCAGGCAGGTGATACGACGGGTCGGTCCAGTTGTAGTTTCGTCCCTCGGGAACAAACGTGATTTGTTTGTGCTCCACGTTGATGAGGTTGTAAATGTTACCGGTTCCGTCTTTTTTCCACATGGCATCCAGAATCCGGCGCGCTTCGGCATAATAATCAATTCCTGTTTCGTTGCCCCAGCGGTTGGCGGCAAACAACAAACTTGTGATGTAGTAGAGTTCGCCATCGGAAGCAGAGCCGGGCGAATTCTGTTTCATGGTTGCCGGATTGAAACTCCAGGCAAAATAGGCTTCGCGCGGGCCCGACTGGTGTTGCAGGTACTTTTTCGAAAAACGCCAGATGCGATCGAAAACCTCTTTTTTATTGAGTTGAACAGCCACCATCATACCGTACGACATCCCTTCGGTGCGGGCGTCCTTGTTTTTTATGTCTGAAACATACCCCATCGAATCGCCCACTTCGAAATAGATTTTGTTCGGACCTTCGAATAAATCAGCGTAGGTTTTTTCTACTTTTTTATCGATTTCAGATTGACTGTAACCCGCTTCGAGAAAGAGATTCCGGTAAGATCCGGTATGGAAATTTCCGGCTTTCTTTTTCATCTCACTCGTGAAAAAGTCGGTCATCATTTTGTAGTATTTCTCTTCGAACAAACCGGGACCGTGTTCTCCGCCGGGAACAATTACAAGTGCGCTTTTTACCCCATTTTCACGTAATTTCTGATGCAGCAGTTCGCTCTGACAATGCGGCACCAGCGGGTCTTTGTCGCCATGCAGAATCAGGAATGGCGGGTCGTTTTTATTTATGTAAGTGCACGGATTTGCCAGCGCAACTTTGTCTTTGTTTTCCTGAATTGCACCGCCAACAAGCGCTGATTCGGGTGAATCTGCAGCATTGTGTGACATTGAACTCCCGCACGAATCCATCAGCAGAAAATCGGTAGGGCCAAACCAATCGACAACCGCATCGACCGAACTGCTGAATTTTTTGTATTTACCCACATTTCCTTCGAGGTCTGCCGATTCGCTGCCCACTTTAAACAGGCCGGTTTTGCCTGAAGTTCCGGTGAGTGTGGCAAGATGTCCGCCCGAAGAAAATCCGGTGATGGCGATAAAAGATGTGTCGATTTTGTACCCGGTAGCATTTGCCCTGATGAAACGGACAGCAGCTTTGATATCGTTGATTTGAGCCGGAAATTTAGCATCGCTGCTTGAACGATGATTGGGAGCTATCACTGCAAAACCGGCATCGAGTAAAGGTTTACCTATAGTTTCGATAACATTCCCCTTCAGATTATTCGACAGCCAGGCGCTGCCATAAATCACAACAACTGCGGGGTATTTGGGTTTTCCGGTTTCCGGCAGGTAAATGTCGAGGGTATGGTAGCTCATTTTATCGCCAGCGTAGTTAATGTCTTTCCAGCTTTTTGAAACCAACTGGCCGAAGGTGTTTAACGATAAAAAGAGCATCAGAAAAAAAACAAGTTGCTTCATAAGTTTAGTTTAAGTTTTCACCAACAAGATACTGAAAATGGATGAAGTAATTATTTGACTCGCCAGCCTGAAATCGTTTAATCCGATAAAAAAAACTGAAGAAAAATAAATACATAATGAAGTCATAATTTAAATTTTAAGTTGGCATCAGCTTTTGTAAAGATAATTTTTGCAGGAAGTGATGACTTTCAAAATCGGATAATTGATTTCAAAAAATGAATATAAAGCCCGTCAATTCAACATTCGCGAATTAAGGAGTACTCCTTTGTTTTCAGGATTAAAAGGGAGCATTTTCCTGTTAAAGTGAATTTTAAGGTCTCAAAAAAGAGCGCCACTCAACAGTGGCGCTCACTAAACTAATCATTACCTAATCAAGTTTTAACCTTTAATAAGTTAAAAACTAAGTATATATGGAAAAAATATACCCAATATCATCCATCAATAACCTGGATTTTGATAAGCAGCCTTTTCTTCGGGAGTCATTTCCATTCCATCAAGCTGGCCTTGCGGAATCGGGCGCAGGTAATGGTATGGCTGAATACTTCGGGTTATGGTTTGAGCGTTATGATCGCCTTTTGTACTTGATGCAATTTTATACGAGGCGGCAAACTCATTCCATTTTTGTGTTCGTACCAAATCAAACCAACGGAAACCTTCGCCATAGTATTCGCGCGAACTTTCAGTCAAAATATAATTGATATCGATAACATCAGGTGTTGCAGCAACCATTGCCGCACTGTGATCTTCAGCCCTTGAAACATTGTTATGCCTGTCGAAAACCCACTTTCCGGCGCGTGCCCTGATGACATTAATCAGCTCTCTTGCGCTTTTGCCCGATTTTGTGGTTGCTCCTTTAACAGCAGCTTCCGCTGCAATAAAATAGAATTCAGAGAATTTTGCAATATTGAACGGACGGGTTATTGAAGCATTGGGTTGACCTAAACCGGTTCCATTATCTGTGCGGTAGGTACTCATTTTCCAGGTTCCGGGATATACAACGCGACTGATTCCTGACGGAGCGATAACATAATCAGCCCTGTCGGGTAAAATACCGCCGCCAACATTGCTGGGGCCTGCTCCTGAAGGGTAATTAATCGGAGTTGATGGTTCTTCAAGGAGAAATGTCAGAAGGGCATCGCCAGGATAAACCTTCAGCCCATTTGCACCATAATAAAACTCGGTTTTATCGCCGCCTTTAGGCCAATTACCACGGTAAACAGTAGTAAATGTAGCATCGAACCTTGAATCTTCTGTTTTATTTGCAAAAGTATTGTTATAGGCATCAATTGTTGGACACATCCTTGTCCACGGACGACCTAAATCCTGAACAGCATCTCGTAAAACTGAACTTGACGATCCGGTACCATCAGGATTTTTAGCACTTCTTATTTCGGTATAATTCCATGTCATCATCCAGGCCGCAAAATTATCTGCGTCCCCGCCATTGCCATAAGTCAGGCTGGCGCCATTGTATTTTTCACTTGTTTCAGTATGGTCAGCATACAGCATCATTTCTTTATTCCGTTCATTACCTCCTTTGTGCAATTCGTAAAAAGTAGGCATTAAACCATATGGACCCGGATTATCGATGGCTGTAGTTGCAATGTCATAAGCCTGCTGGAAATACCACTGAGCATCTTTTCCGTCAGGATCTGTGCGATTGGTGGCAGGATAAGTAGGTATATTGTTAGGATTTTGTAACCACCATGCATAAGTAAGATAGGCTTTTGCCAGAAACAGACGGGCTACATTTTTTGTAACTGTACCCGTTAAACGGCCGGCATCAGGCAAATCGTTAACAGCTGCAACCAAATCCGGGAAAATGGCTTTGGTATAAACTTCAGGTACAGTATTTCGCACCGAAACCCTTACGGGTGAAGTATTAAACTTTAGCTCACCTGCACCCAAATCGAGTGGAACGCCGCCAAATGTTTGCACAAGCATAAAATAATCAAAAGCACGGAAAAAGCGGGCTTCAGCAATCAATGATGCATTGAGACCAACCACAGTTGCATTTTCAATTATTCCGGAAGCTGTGTTAATTGCAGGGAAAGCATTATCCCACAGGGTGCCTGTTCCACCGGTGGCAGTAGATGTTATATTTCCCTGACCACTGATATCCATTACCTTAAAGTTTCCGTCAGCACTTTGTGCATAAGTGGCTTCGTCGGTACCGGTTACACCTGAATTGTAAAAATATGCATTACCATAAATATAACGGAGATGTGCGTATAATGACGTTAAACCACCTTTAACACCTTGTTCTGATTTGAAGAAACCGGGTTCAAATATACTGCGTGGTTGCTCTTCGAGGATATCGGTACACGACACCATGAAAATAGTCAGCAATGCAGTTGCGATTATGGTTTTAATATTTATTTGTTTCATAATTTCCGTGTATTAAAATGTCAGATTAATTCCAATAATATAGTTCCGGGTAGAAGGTGAGTTAAAACCAACTGTGAGAATGCGGTTATTATAACCACCGGTTGCAATATTCTGGTTGCCTCGTGAGTTGGTTTCCGGATCCAATCCCATTTCTTTGTTGAATTCTGAAAACATAACAAACGGGTTTTGAACATTGAAGTACATTCTTAAATTAACTCCGGCATCTTTGATTAATGCGTAATTAAAATCATAGCCGAGCGTTATATTGCGAACTTTCAGATATGAACCATCAAAATATGATGTGGTACTCAGGTATTTTGGGTTATCGCCACTTAACACACCATTAGGTGCCGGATATTTAGCGTCGGTATTTTCAGGCGTCCAGTAATCCACTTTAATATTGCCCCTTCTGCCTGTCATCAGGTTCAGGTAACTGCTTGATCCATTTAATGTACTTACAAGAATTCCACCTTTCTGGAAACTTCCGATAAGGCTTAAATCAAATCCTTTATAAGCTACCTTAGTATTAAAACCACCCTGAAAATCAGGATCTACTTCAAGAATTTGCCTGTCATCGGGACCGATTTGTCTAACCGGAGTACCATCCTCTTTATAATCTCCGGTGTATTTTACTTTAATCATACCAACATTACCTCCTGGTTCCAATACCGATAAATATGGATCATCCTGCTGCCAAAGCCCGATTTTTTCATAATCATAAATAGAATTGATACTGTAACCAACAAACCAGGCATTACCCTCGTCCCTGGTTTGTCCGGATGCCAAGGCAACCAATTCATTATTGTTTGTATAGAAATTAATACCTGCTTCCCAGGTCCAGCCATTAACATTTTCGAGAATTGTTCCGTTGAGAGTCAATTCAAAACCTTTGTTCTGTGTTTCACCAATATTGGCCGTGTAACTGCTTACACCAGACGTACGGGGCAAGCCCAGGCTCAAAAGAATATCTTTTGTATTTGTGACGTAATATTCAAATGTTCCTGACAATCGATTTCTCAACATCGAAAAATCCAGCCCCATGTTTATGGTTTCTGAATATTCCCAACCTAAATTTGGGTTTGGTAACTGGGTAACATAATAACCAGTTGCATAGGTAGTATTACCGAAGTTGTAATTTCTTGAGCTCAACCTGCCGAGTGTGCTGTATGCATCAACTGCCTGGTTTGATGTTTGTCCGTATCCTGCCCTGATTTTTAACCTGTCAACAAAATTCACATCCTGCATGAACGACTCATTTTTCATGTTCCATCCTAATGATATTGCAGGATATGTGTGCCATTTGTGTCCTTCGGCCAATCGCGAAGATGCATCGGAACGGACAGTTGCTGACAGCATATATTTGTCGCTGAATTCATACATAATACGCCCCATGTATGAAATCAATCCGCTTTGGTTATAATTGCCATTCTGGGCAGTTACTTCCCCCACCGACTGTCCGAGGCTGAAATACTGGAAGTCTTTTGACGGAATGCCTTTTGCATTGGTGCCTGATTCAAAAAACGTAGTTTGTTCAGCTGAATAAAGTGCAACAACATTTAACCGGTGTTTATCCGCAAAAATCCTGTCGTAAGTTAAAAGGTTATCTATGATCCAATGGTACCGGTGTGAATTGACGACTGACGCCGTTGATTCGGTGGTTGGATTGCTGCTGTTTACACCTTCGGCAGTATAATTACCAGTGTTGTTTTGCACAAAATCCAACCCGAGTGTGGCTTTATATTTTAAACCCTCAACTCCCGGAATTTTTGCTTCTCCATAAACTGAGTTATAAGTTGCAAAACCCCTGTTATGGCTCACCCACTCATCTTCCAATCCTTCAACTACTTCTTTGGTTAAAGTATATTGTTCATCCAAAGGCATCCTAATTGTCCGTTTTATGGTTCCGTCTTCATTGTACGGATTCGCCAAAGGCGACATACTTAAAATACCATACAAACCTACCTGGTTACCTTCTGTGTAATTATAATTGCTGTTTGAATTGAATCCGAATCGAAACCATTTACCTACTTCCTGATCGACAGAACTGCGCAAACTGTAACGGGTAAAACTATTTGTTGGTATAACACCCTGATCTTTAAGATAGCCAATACCAAAACTATAATTTCCGCTTGCTGTACCCCCCGACAATCCAACATCATGACTTGAATGCGAACCATTTCTGTAGAACAAGTCCTGCCAGTCGGTGTTTACATCGTCAAATTCATCAGGTCCATTGGAGAATTGTCCCCTCGCAGCCCGTAAAGCAACAAATTCAGGCCCATTCATCATCGGGAAATTTGCAAATACCTTGTTGATCCCCTGACGTCCATTATAGGAAATTTTTGCTTTTTGACCTTTTTGCCCCTTGTTTGTAGTAATAATAATTACACCGTTAGCACCCCTCGAACCATAAATAGCAGTTGCCGATGCATCTTTCAGAATATCCATACTGCTAATATCGTTGGTATTAATTTCGTTAATGGAGCCGACAAAAGGTATTCCGTCAAGAACGATTAAAGGATCATTGCTTGCTGTAAGTGAACGAGTACCACGAATGCGGATTTGCATTGAGGAACCCGGACGTGTTGAAGTTTGCGACATCTCGACACCAGCCACGCGCCCCTGAATTGCCTGTGTGAAATTTGAAGATGGAATTTCGCGCATCACCTCGCCGCTGATTGAAGCAACAGAACCGGTAACTGCTTCACGGCGCTGTGTACCGTACCCTACCACCACCACATCTTCAACCACCAGGTCGCTTAAGGCAAGCTGAATATTGATTTCTCTCTGGTTACCAACAGAAACTTCCTGGCTTTCGTAACCAATAAATGAATAAGAAAGTACTGTACCTGATTTTGCATCAATCTGGTACTTCCCGTTTGCATCGGTAACGGTACCATTTGTTGTTCCCTTCACTACCACATTCACCCCAACCATGGGTGCTCCTGATTCGTCTTTTACTGTTCCCTGAATCGGATTTGTTTGTCCGAAGCTCCAGAGAGCAAAAAACAACAACGGTAACAAAACTGTTGCAAATTGAACTAGTTTGTTTTTTTTCATCATAACGCTGTTTAGTTAATAATTAATAATTGAGATAATTGTAAAACAGTGATTTATATTAGGTTGATTGTTAAGTCTCATTTTAACAGGAGTACGATATTGAAAACTTGTTTTTGCACTGGTTAAATCCTGATTATTGAAAATTAAATGATTTGGGAATGCAAATTGAACCTGTAATTTTTGCCGATTATTTGTCATTGGGGAGTTTAAAATGTTATTTAGATGAAAAACCTGAGTTCGAAAAAATCCTGTATAACTTAAAATTTTTTCATTCAAATAATGTAATACGAAAATTACATTAAAAAACAACTTGCAGTTTATGTCAGACTTGTGTGAATACAAGCAAAACACAGAATTATTCATAAAGCAAGGTTCGATTATTAGTTGTGATAAAAGTATAATCTACTGAAATAATGATATTTCAATTTCAGATATTCAATTTCTGAATTCAGATAATTGATGTAGAAGATGAGTAAAAAATCATCAGGAAATTATTTCAACTATAACAATATAAAGGTGCAATTCAGCCAAAATTCCAATAAATTCTATGCAGATTGAATCAATCAGTAAGTACACAGTAATTGCCAACAGAATGTTATTGCATTTTTCAATATAGAATTTGCAATTC
>CAZXVT010000020.1:36206-40344 GCA_964644015.1 uncultured Maribellus sp. | reverse complement strand
TTTGTGGGGTTTGCTGTTGGCGGGGGTTGGGTTTGAGGCAGAGCCTCAAACCCAACCCCCACCAACAGCCTTTACATACTTAATTCGTTGTCATTCTTAGCGAAATAAAATGAAGCCCCGCCTGACCGCCAGCCTGGACGTACAGTTCGGCCAGGGAAAGAATCTCATCTTTTAAATTTTTTTTACCGTACAACAACATTCATTATTTTGAAAATCCTGTTTTACCTGCCGAAACTTACATTCTTGTGGCACAAAATTTGTAAAACTCTTTTTACTGTTTCAAAGCCATGAAACAATTTTTGAAAATTAAATTCTGCATATTTTCACCCGGCATGAATTGCCGGATTTATTCCCGGCGGTAATCAAAAGTTACCGCCTTTTTTATTGGTTTTATGGTACCTTTTATAATCTTGAAATCTTAATTTTAACCAACTAAAAGGAGTATTTATGAATCGCAGAAATTTTTCAATAACAATGTTAACCGCAATTTCAGGGACCATTATTGCTCCCGGAATTTCATCAGGTTACAACTTTGAGCATAAACAGATAAGGTTTGGAGGACCTGTTTTTAAAAAATATTCTGATCCTGATGAATGGGTGGCAGCACTCAGGGAGCTGGGTTACCGGGCAGCTTATTGTCCGGTAGGTTTGGACGCAAAACCGGAAGAGATCAGCCGATACCGGAAGGCAGCAAAAAAAGCAGATATTGTCATTGCAGAAGTGGGCGCCTGGAGTAATCCCATCGATCCGGATAAAACCAAAAGGGAAGCAGCCATTGAAAAATGCATCAAATCGTTGCAACTGGCCGATGAAATTGGTGCCAACTGTTGCGTGAATATCAGTGGTTCGCGGAACCCGGATAACTGGGCCGGACCTCACAAGGACAATCTCACCGACGAAACATTCGATATGATTGTGGAAACCACCCGGAAAATTATTGATGCAGTGAAGCCAACAGATACTTTTTTTGCGCTCGAAACAATGCCGTGGGCATACCCTGACTCTGTGGATTCATATTTAAAATTGATAAAGGCTATTGACAGACCGGGTTTTGCCGTTCATCTTGATCCTGTGAACCTTGTGGTAAGCCCGCAGGTTTATTTCAGAAATGGCGCAATGATCAGGGACGCGTTCAAAAAACTGGGGAAGTATATTAAAAGCTGCCATGCAAAAGATATTTTGTTGCGCGACACCGAATTGACACCACATTTGCCCGAAGTGAGAGCAGGTCTTGGTAATCTGGATTACAAGGTTTATCTTGAGTGTCTGGCTGAAACCGGCGATATTCCGCTGATGCTTGAACATTTGAATTCTGCTGCTGAATATGCGATGGCTGCAGAGCATATCAGAAATGTTGGAAAATTGAGCAATATTTTTTTGTAAGAGAGAATAAGATTTATTGAAAAGGGTTATAATTTTGTGCAAAAGCATTTTTTTTATTGTAAAACCATAAAATTGAAAACTATGTCAAAGGGATTGGATGCAAAAAAGGCGGTAAAGAAAGAGCCACTGAAAACTGCCAAAGAAAAAAAAGCAGAAAAAAGAGAAAAGAAATCAAAATATTAGTGGCATAGGAATCGCTGGAAATACCCTTGCAGAAGTCGATAGGATGGATGCAGGGGTATTTTTTTTACATCAGTTTTTTAATCAGTTTAAAATATTTAAAAGGTGCATATTCCAGGGGAATATCGTACCGGGAAGGTGAACAAACAATTGCTCTCTGGTTGCTGAAAGCAAGAAAACTGTGAACACCGTGATATTTTCCAAGACCACTGTTGCCAACACCGCCAAAAGGGAGATTGTGGTTTACAAAATGCATCAGCGTATCGTTGATACAGCCTCCACCTGAAGTGGTTCTTCTGATCGTTTCCTTTGCCTTGCTTTTCTTTCCGAAATAGTAAAAAGCCAGAGGTTTTTCGTGTGTATTCAGATATACTTCTGCTTCGCTGATTTCGCTGAAAGTTAAAACCGGCAAAATCGGGCCGAAAATTTCTTCCTGCATAATCGGAAATTCAGGTTTGATTTCGTCGATAATGGTAGGTGAAATATACCGGTTTTCACGATTTGTTTTCCCGCCAAAACGAATTCTTCCGTCTTGCAGAAGTTTTTCCAGCCTGTCGAAAGCCTGTTGGTTCACAATTCTTGGAAAATAGGGACTTTGTTCAGGGTCGGATCCATACATTTTTGTAATCTTTTCGCTTAATTTTCTGATGAAATCCTCTTTTATCGATTCATGAACAAAAAGGTAATCGGGTGCAAGACAAGTTTGCCCGGCATTGATGCATTTCCCAAATGCGACTCTTGATGCAGCAATATCAAGGTTTGCATCTTTATCGATTACACAAGGATTTTTCCCGCCGAGTTCCAGTACTACCGGTGTCAGGTGTTCGGCTGCGGCTTTCATTACTACTTTTCCAACCTGCGGACTTCCGGTAAAAAATATAAAATCGAACCGTTGTTCAAGCAGTATTTCGTTTACTTTCCGGCCCCCCTGTACTACGCCAAGAAATCCGGGTTCAAAAAATTCTGCAATCATTTCTCCGGTGGTCAGGGCTACATTCGGTGTATAAGGCGAAGGTTTCAGTATAGCTGTGCAACCTGCCGAAATTGCGCCAACCACCGGCGTCATCAGCAACATAAAAGGGTAATTCCAGGGAGCCATTATCAGTGAGACTCCCAGCGGCTCATAAAATATCCGGCTTGAGGATAGCTGCAAAACAAATGGTGTCATGATTTTTTTTGATCGTGACCATTTTCGCAGATTTTTAATGTGATATTCAATTTCGCCCAGAACAAGGCCAATTTCGGTCAGATATGCTTCTTCGTATGATTTATGCAAATCGGTCCAAAATGCAGCAGCAATTTTTTTTTCATATTGAATGATGGCAGCCTTCAGTTTTTTCAGCATTTCTAGCCTGAAACTTATTTCTCTTGTTTTTCCGGAAGCAAAGAAAGTACGCTGTTTTCCGATCAGCGATTCGATGTTGATTTTTGGTGTGTCCTGCATGAAAAATAGATAACGTCAGTCAAAAAATTAGTTGATAATAATCTGAGTTGAATCTACAGGTTTTCAATCAAACCTTATTCAGTTTGAACTTTATTATTTTTCAGAATGGTTTAATAGGCTACATTAACAACAATAATGATTTATTTTCAGGAATGCATAAATACTGGTTTGGTTTTATCGGCCAGTTTAACGAGCGTGTCTGTTTCTGCACCCGTTATTGGCTGGTAGTCGTTCATAAATTCGAGTGCTTTCAGAAACAACGTATTTTGCCCCGGAGGAATTGCGGCTGTAATGTTTTTCGACAGTGTGAATTTCAAAGCCATCTTCATCATTGTTTCATCTGAAACCGGCTTGTACCATACATTTTTGTAAAGTTTCTGTTCCCCTTGTTCAAGTCGGGTGAGTGCCATAGCTTTTAAAGCCAGGATTCCCATTCCGCGTTTTTCAGCTTCTTCATAAACCTGAGGACCGAAATTACCCGAATGCCAACAGGCAAAATTGATCGGAAATAATATTGAATCGAAATCAAAGTTTTTCATGGCCAGCAAAGCTGCATCCACCGAATGTGCCGAAAATCCAAGGTGATTTACTTTACCCTCTTTTTTGGCTTTCACAAAAACTTCCATAGCGCCACCCGGGGCAAAAACCTGTTCCACTTCTTCAACCGAACTCAGGGCATGCAACTGGTACAAATCAAAATGATCGGTTTCGAGTTTCCGGAGCGAATCTTCCAGTTCAGCCTGTGCTTCTGCTGCATTCCTTTTTTGGGTTTTGCAGGCCAGAAAACAGTTTTTACGATAAGGTTTCAATGCCGGACCAAGACGTTCCTGTGCATTTCCGTAACCAGGAGCAATATCGTAGTAATTAACACCCAGTTCGTAAGCTTTTGCCACCAGTTCGTTGGCAAAATCCTGCGGATTGTCATTAAGCATTATACCGCCGAACCCGATTACAGAGAGTTTCTCACCGGTTTTTCCCAACAAACGACGAGGTAATTTGTAATCGGGTGAAAAGTTATTCCCAAAGCTGCGGATGGCGGGAATGGTCAGTGCGAGCGTTCCCAAAGTACTGTTTCTGATAAAAATCCTTCGTTTCATAAATTTTGATTTTTGTTAAAATTAAAAAAAAGGG
>CAZXVT010000020.1:4366-36196 GCA_964644015.1 uncultured Maribellus sp. | reverse complement strand
AAAAAGGGTGAAAAATTATTCACCCTTTCTTCATCCCTCATTCAATTAATGATGTACTTCATACTTAAACGAAACTTTCAGTTTTACACGGTAAAACTCCACTTTGCCGTCTTTCAGATGCATATCCATCTTTTTTACTTCGGCAATTCTCAGTTCACGCAGCGATTTACCTGCTGCTTCAATAGCATTTTGCGCAGCTTTTTCCCACGATTCGGTACTGCTTCCCACCAGTTCAATAATTTTGTAAACACTGTCGGGCATAACTTTTTGTTTTAAATGGTTGATGAACTTCGATTTAGAAATATTTCATTTTGTGATGTTTTACGTATGTTTTTTTTGAATGGTTTGGCAGAGTTTGGGTTATTTTCGCAGAAAATCAGAATTTGAATTATGGAGTTTGAGGAATTGTTAAAAAAGCGACAAAGTGTGCGGAAATACAAAAGCCAGCCAGTTGAAAAGGGAATGATAGACAAACTGATTTCGGCAGTTCATTTATCACCTTCAGCCTGCAATTCGCAACCCTGGCGTTTGATTATTGTTGACGAACCCGGGTTGAAAAACGAAGTGGCAAAAGCGACCTTCAGCAAAACAATTGCTTTTAACAAGTTTGCCGTGGAGGCCCCGGTTATTGCTGTTTTGGTTATCGAAAAAGCAAAACTGATAGCTCAAATTGGTGGCAGCCTCAAAAATCAGGAATATCCGATGTATGACATTGGAATTGTGGCAGCACATTTTTGCCTGCAAGCTGCCGAACTCGGTTTGGGAACCTGCATGATTGGCTGGTTTGATGAGAAAAGAATACAGCAGCTTCTGAAAATTCCTGAAAAACGAAAAATCGGGCTGGTTATTACGCTGGGGTACGCGCCTGAAGATTATAAACTGCGACAAAAAATCCGCAAACCTGTCAGCGAGATCTGCGGATTTAATTCGTATTAAAAAGATAGATTAACCTATAAACTGTTTCAGGTAGTTTCTGCTGGTTAAAATGGCCGAATTGACATCTTCTTCGGAGCCTTCAAAAGCTTTGTCTTCCACTTCGATACAAACCGGTCCCCGATATTTTACCGAAGTCAGCGCCGAGAAAAAACCACGCCAGTCAACATCGCCCAACCCGGGAATTTTGGGTGAATGATAATCGAGCGGGTAAGCCATAATTCCCACCTCATTCAGTTTGTCACGGTAAATTTTTACATCTTTTAAATGGATGTGAAATAATTTTTCGGCGAATTCGTAAATGGGTTTTACCTCGTCCATTTGTTGCCAAACCAGATGCGACGGGTCGTAGTTCAACCCGAAATTCGGACTTGGAATAAGTTCGAACATTTTCCGCCAGATTGCCGGTGTGGTCGCGAGGTTTTTTCCACCCGGCCATTCGTCTCTGGTAAACAGCATCGGACAATTTTCGATACCGATTTTTATGTTGTTTTCTTCGGCCACTTTGATGATTCCGGGCCACACTTCTGCAAATTTTTTAAGGTTTTCCTCCACACTTTTTTTCGGGTCGCGACCTACAAAAGTATTCACCACCGGAACACCCAGTTTTGAAGCGGCAACAATCACCTTTTTAATGTGGCTGATAAAAAAGGCAGCCTGATTTTCATCGGCATCCAGCGGGTTGGGGTAGTAGCCCAGTCCCGAAATATAAATGTTGTTTCTTTTCAGTATTTCCTGAATTTCAGCCACTTTTTTATCGTCAAGCTCATCAACATTGATGTGCGTAACTCCAGCATAACGGCGTTCAGCTTTGCCCACCGGCCAGCACATGATTTCCACACATTTAAACTCGTTTTCCGAAGCAAACTCGATTACTTCACTGAAACTTTTCTCCGCCAGAATGGCGCTTACAAATCCTAAGTCTAACATGGTTTTTGGTTTTATATTTTATTCTGAGACCAGAGTCCGAAGGCCGAAGATTTTTCTTCCGACTCCGGACTTTTTAAAATCTGATATTCTTTAAAAACTCCCCGCTTGATTTCAGGCAGCCAATTCCATCGGGTTCGTTATCGCGTTCCACAAAATAGTGCTCAATTCCCTGTTTTTTGGCTTCTGCAAAAAGGGGTTTGAAGTCGATGATTCCGCGGCCGGGACAAATAAAATCCTGGGCAGCGCCTTCCGCCATGTCTTTTACATGCAGCACCGGAATGCGACCGGTATATTTTTTCAGCACTTCAAGCGGGTCACCGCCACCTTTTTTCACCCAGTAAATATCCATTTCGCACTGCACCGTTTTCGGGTCGGTGTGGTTCATGATGTAATCAAAAGGCAGCCCGTCCTCCATGGCGTGAAACTCTTTGTCGTGGTTGTGCCACAACAGTTGCAGACCGTTGGCTTTAGTTTTGGCTCCCAATTCGTTCAGTACTTCGCACGATCTTTTGCAATCGTCGAGTTTGAACGGGCCTCCGCCCATCCACGGCCAGTAAACTACCGCATACTTCAGTTTTAGTTCGTTTAAATTATCGAAGACTTTATTGAGGTCTTCGCTTTTTGTTTTGAAATCAAGCGCTCCTGCAATGGGTTTAATGCCCACTTCTTTGCAATAACCAAGAAATTCCTTTGGAGAAGCAGCATGGTTGCTGCCTCCCTCAATTTCTGTAAAGCCAAACTCCGCTGCTTTTTTCAGCGTGCCTTTCCAGTCGGCTTTCATGGCTTCACCGGCAATTCCGGAGATAAAGCCAAAGTTTTTCAGTTTGTTTTTTCCGTCAGCAGCCATCGAAAGCAGTGGGCTTGCAGCTAAAATTCCTGCTCCGGCAAAAATGCCGGTTTTTATAAAATCTCTTCGTGTATTCATTTCTTCTGATACTCTAATATTCAACATTCTATTCTTCTGATATTCCCTACACTTCCGGGAGTTTCCAGGGGGCGCGGTAAACCGGGGTAATCATTTCGTTAGCTTTTTCGCAATTGGTGAAGCGGTTGTTTTTGTCGTCCCACTCCAGCAGCGGCTGACCCAGTCGTGCTGAAATATTAGCAATGTGTACATGCACTGCAGCTGCCCTTCCAATTTCAGGCGGGCACGAAGGTGTTTCGCGTGATTTGATGCAGGCCAGGAAATTATCGACATGTTCGCGGTGCGATTCCTGTCCTTTATCCCAGCTTACTTCGGCGGTTTTACCGGCTTTCTTTTCGCCATCCCATTCCGGGTAAAGATGGTATTTATTTCTGTCGGCCACCAATGTTCCCTTTTCCCCGATAAACTGCAATCCGTAAGCCGAATTAAAAGGCCCCTGCTGAATTCCGGCGGTGAGGTCGTAATTAATTACAAAATCTTTTTTCGGGAAAACGATGTTCATGGTGTCGAAAGTTTCGCGGGCCATTTTTTGTTTCGAGAAGTTGTTGGCAAATGTCATTACCGAAGTTGGTCCTTCCACAATATCTCCTGCCCAGAGTGCCATGTCAACAAGGTGAACGCCCCAGTCGCTCATCAGTCCGCCGCCGTAATCCCAGTAGTGGCGCCAGCTTCCGTGAAAACGCGCTTTATTAAATGGCCGTTCAGGTGCCGGGCCGAGCCAGAAATCATAATCAACACCTGCCGGAACAGGTCCATCGGGGACGGGAACCGTTCCCAATCCATAATTAAAGTTGGCCCAGATATTTACTTTCCGCAGTGTACCAATTTCACCGTTTTTGATAAAGCCCATGCAGTCCTTGAAAATTTTGCCATCGCGCTGCTGCTGGCCAACCTGCACAATGCGGTTGTAACGTTTTTGCGCTTTCACCATAATATTGCACTCGGCAATGGTGTTCGCCATCGGTTTTTCAACATACACATCCTTTCCCGCCGAGCAGGCATCCACTGTAATGAGGCAGTGCCAGTGGTCGGGTGTGCCGATAATCACAGCATCCACATCTTTTCTTTCGAGTACTTTGCGATAATCTTTTAACAGTTCAGGCGACTGGTTGTAATCCTTTTTTACGATTTCCGATTTTTCTTTCAGAACGTTTTCATCCACATCGCAAAGTGCCACACAGTTCACCAGTCCAGTGTCGAGATGATGTTTCAGAATGCCAAAACCCATGTTGCGGCAACCGATTAATGCCACATTTACCTTGTCGGATGCGGCCACCGGCGATGACCACACCTGCGACGGAATTATTGTTGCAGCCGAAACAGCCACAGCAGAATTCCTTAAAAAACTTCTTCTTGATGGATTCATAGTTTTATTATTGTTGGTTTAATTGGTCTGCAATTTACAAAAATCAAAGGCACATGATTTCGCGGTTGCAAACTTTAATCGACACAAAGTATGTTCTGAAAATATGGAAACCAGCAATAAAAAACCAGTGTAAAACTGATTCACACTGGTTTTAAACTTTTCTTTCAGATAATACCGATTTGAGGATTGAAACTTTTATCGCAGGCTGGACTTCTATTCTGGATACTTCGCTTAAAAATTACCTCGAAGAATTAAAGTGTAAACAGACTTCGACTACGCTCAGTCTGACGGTCACCATGAGCGTAGTCGAAGGGTTTTATTTTATTGACGCGTTTAACGCTGTTTTTTAATTGTTCTTATTCCAAAAACCGGGCCACCGCGATGACCTTCGTGAGGCACAACCTTCACCGTAATCTGCTTTTTACCGGCAATCAGACTTTCAGGAATTTCATAAACCGCATCGTAAAATTCTCCCGGTTTTTTATTTGAAATATTTTCGGTGGCAATTTTTTCATTGTTTACCATGATGTCGAAAGTTTTAGAGCCTGTGTATCCGCCCCAATATTCAAAAACCAGGTTTACAGGAACGCCGCCGGTTTTCATCTCGCACGAGAACCAGCCGCCGCGGTCGATTTCCCTGAATTTGCGGTGTTTGTTTTCACCCACCCAGCTTTTCAAATCTTTAAAATTGTGGTTGCGTTCGGGCTGCATTTCACCGGGCTGGAAAAAGTCGATAGTGGCAGCCTCAATTTGTTTCTTCTTCTCTAATTCAGCCTGGTAATTGGCTTTGAATTTTTCCCAGCTTTCGGGTGTAAACCTGTCGAAATAAACCGAGTAGTTACGGTTGTGGGTTTTGTAAAATGGTTTCAGTAAAATGTCTCTGGGCTGGCCCAGGTTTACGGTTTTAAATGTGTTCACCTCGCCATCAACGGGTTGCAGCCAATTGGCCGGATTGTTATCTGTCGGTAGGAAAACCGGAACATACATCGGGTCAACCGACGCTGAATCATGTTCAGGACCGAGGTCGCCGGCCAGCACAACCGGACCATAAAACAATGCAATGCGGTTGCTGTCGTCGGGCATGGTTTCTATCCGTACCGAGAATGGGAAACTGATTTCAACCACATCTTCGTTTTTCCAATACCTGTCAACCGAAACAAAACTGCCGGGTTTCGATTTTACTTTTTGCGATTTCCCGTTTACCTTTATTTCCATGCCGTTTTCGGCCCAGTGTGGGTAGCGGATTTTCAATGTGAGCGGCACCGGATTTTCGCATGCAAATTCGAGTTTTGTTCCCTGTTCTTCGGGGAAAAGCGTTGTTTGCTGTACTTTCAGTCCTTTGGCTTCCCAATTCAGCTCCGAGGCAATAAACTGGAACAGGTACAATTCATCGTTGGTGTGATAATAAATGTTTTTGGCGTATTTCGAATGGTTTTCCATTCCCGAACCCACGCAGCAGGTAAACCACTCGGGATTCTGGTATTCTTTGCAATCGCCCATTTCGAGCGAAAGATTGTAGATTACATGCCCTGTTTCGGGGTGCTGCGACGAAAGAATATGATTGAGAAGCGCCCTTTCGTAAAAGTCGGCCACTTCGGGTTTTGCTTCCCACTCAAAAAGGTGTTCCGAGAGTTTCAGCATGTTGTACACGTTACAGGTTTCGGTGGTTTCGTTGCTCAGCCTGTCGCGTAATGAGTCGGCCGGACCAAAATATTCGTGGTTGCAATGTCCGCCGGTAACATACGAATGGTGGTTAACTACGCGGTCCCAGAAAAACTCTGCTGTTTTGCGGTCGGTGCTGTCGGCAGTCAATTCGTATCTGCGGGCCAGTCCCACCAACTTTGGAATTTGCGTGTTGGCATGTTTCCCCGGCAAAATATCGGTTCCCTGCGAAAGCGGTTCAAGAATGGCTTTGTGGTGAAAAATGTGCGACATGTCGAGGTATTTTTTGTCGCCTGTCAAAGCATACAATTCTGCCAGCGACTCGTTGATTCCGCCATGTTCGCAATGCAGCATTTTTTGTATCTGCTCGTCGTTCAAAGGCGAAACAATGGTATAAAGCCAGTCGGCGAATTTTTTATTGATTTCGAGCGCTTTTTGGTTGCCACACAAATAGTAGGCTTCAAACAATCCCGACATCACTTTGTGTTGTGTGTAATACGGAACCCAGATTCCGTTCAGGTCGAAACCCTGAGCGCGAATATTTCCTTTGGCAACTTCATCTTCCAGAATTCTTTTACCATTTGGAAAAGCACCGATATAGCCCGAGCTGTCGGCCATCTGGCAGGTATCAAGTTCGGCAACAATGTAGTTTACACGGTCGAGAAAACGCTGGTCGCCGGTGGACTGGTACATCAGCGCGCAGGCCGTGAGGTAGTGCCCCAGGCTGTGACCCGCAATGGTCATGGCTTCCCAGCCGCCATAAGCTTCGGCTTTGGGTTTTAGCCCGGCTTCGCTTCTGAATTTCGATAACAGCCGGTCGGGTTCATAATTCAGCAGCGACTGAATGTTCAATTCGGTGGCGTGTTTAAACGGGCCATCGAGCAGTTTCACATCTTTCAATTGAAAGGGGAGCGCCTTAAAAGCTACCACTTCGGGGCCTCCGGTTGTAACGGTTGTATTTTCTTTTTTACACGAAAGAATCAGAATCGAAATAAAAATGGCAAAGATTAATGGCCTGGCAAAGTGCTTCATTGGTTTAGCTTTTAGTTTTGTTGAAAAAGTTTGAATCATACAAATATAGTATTCTGTCTGTTACTTATTGAACGACAATTTTTTGTGTTTCATTGCCGCTTTCGGCGTGGATTGCCACGAAATAGACACCCTGTTTCAATCGTCCCTCAACCGGAATTTCCATTTCGTTTTCCTGAAAATCTTTGGCCAGGTACAGCAAGGTGCCGCGTGCATCAACAATCCGAACTTCTTTGGCACCATTCAGTTGGCTGCCAAATTCAATTTTAATTACATCGTCGGGAGAAATTGGATTGGGAAATATTTTGTTGCTGAATTCCTTGTCGCCCACGGAAATATCTTTAATTCCGGTTGTTGTACCGTAAAGCGGGCCTTCTGTTGGAAATGGCTCGATGGGGTCGGCTGCATCCACAATTGGTGTTTTATAATCGTACCATTTTTTATAAACACTGGCTTTCGAAAGCCCTTCAACCAACTGCAAACGGTAATCGAAATGCGCCTTTCTTGTGGTCTCACCCTCAAAAACATAGTCGGTATTGCAGATTACAGCAATCACCACATTATTTGCCGGAGTCTTTTCAAGTTTTAAACGGCACTCACCGCTTGAAACAGGCATGCTGTAAACTGGTGTACCATCTGTGGCGCGGTAACACAACTGGCAGGTCATGTTTTTGCCCATCGGTGTAAAGTTTACAGCCACTTCGCCGCCGGTGGCTTGCAGCGGAATCTGGTTGGCGCCCGACCATCCCGGTGTAGTCCGTGGTTCGGGTGTCAGTATTTTGTTGGCTTCATCGCGCATCCAGGTTTTTGTATAAGGTGTGGCTTTCCAGGGTGTGCAATTAATCCAGCTTGGCGTCCATTCAGCTCCGATGGTTGAATTGAAATTGGCATCGAGCAGTTTTTTGATGGCACCACTCCATTCGTTCATATCAATCAATGCCTGTTTTGCCCGGTATTCCATAATCAGCCTTCTGATTTGCATATCGCCCAGCCCTTTCGACATTCCTTCGAGAACGCGGTCGGGGCAATAACGCCAAATCCATGCAACACTCCCTTTTCCCAAAACCTGTCCCAAAAATGTAGGGAAGGTGTTTCCGTATTGATTTCCGCCCAGCAGTTTCCGCCAGGTGCAAATTTGCTGGTTTCCGTTAAACCTGTTTACGCCTTCTGCGCTTGGGCCGCCAAAACTTCCGTCCTGCAGCCAGCCGCTGTAACACTCAACCGGCATAAACGGCGCAATGTACGGGCAGGCATTCAGAAATCCCATCGAACTGAAATCGTTTGACTGGCGGGCTGCGGCTTCCTGTTGCAACCAGGTGTTCCCGCCTTCCTGAAACCAGGCAGCCTGTTTACATCCCGGCAGGTCGGCAAGCACCGCATGAATTCCCTCGTGAATCATCGCTCCCATTTGGGCTTCCCTGTCGCCATAAGGGCAGGCCGGATTAAAACTGTAAATCGGATAATACGACGCCAGTACACACGGGTAACCATTGATGCCGCTTTGCCAGCCGCCCAGTTCGGTGCTGTCGGCGTCGTCGATGCACGACAAACCCGAGCCAAACAGATAAATGGCACTGCGGTAACCTTCTTTGGCGCGTCTGTCGGGTGGCCAGCCCATGGTGTCGCGGAAATAGGCAAAATCCTTGTTAAACCTTTCCAGCATTGGCGTGATGGCTTTTTCTGTAACCACCGATTTCTTTTTCGGCCCCCATTTAAAAGTCCACCAGCCCGACGACTGTGTACCAACAACCTGCTGACAATCATTTAAATCGCGGGTTGGCATTGCCAGCGCCGGGAATTCATCCTTGAAATTGTAGTTCAGTGTCGGACCGTACGCAGGCCACGTATATGATTGTGCTGCATGTTCTCCGTCGCCAAAGAAAATCCAGATTCCATCGCTTTTTTCAGAGAGATTACCCGATGCATCAACAGCCTGAATTGCCAGCATAAAGTGCGAGTTGGGTTTTAAATCTTTTAATGTGGCCATGTGGTAGGGCGCTACTTTAAAAATCGTGTCGTCAATCAGAATATTATAGCCGGCAAGCTTTTCGTTGTCCTGCGACGGGTTCCACCTGATGGTCATATTCTCGCTGTTGATGTCCATAATTTCAGGATTTCCGGGTGCCGACGGCGCTTTGATATCGGTGCTGCCCGACACGGTTTTTCCCCAAACCCTGAACTCAAGAATGCCTGTGGATTGTTTGGTGTTTTTCATTTTTACCCTGATGCGGGTTGTTTGAATATTGCCGAGGGTGGCGTAGTTAAACTTGTTTTTTACACACGGAACATCGGCTATTTTTACCCAGGCAGATGTGTTTTTGTCGAAACTTTCGATAACAGCTTCATTGGGTGTCAACACACCGCCGTTGTCGTCGAACCAGTAGATTTCGACAGAAGATGCAATAAAAAGCTGGTTCCAGTCGTATTGCACCCACTGGTAAGAGTTGGGATTGTCCCAGTTTCCGTAGGCCGTGTGCGTTTTGTCGTTTGAATTTGCAGGAATAAATCCGTCATTTACCGCAGCCAGGTTTTCCCACCCCGAAACAAACGAAGTGCTGGGTGTCGCAATCAATGCGATATTAATGGTGTCGGCAGCTGTTTCGTTTGCTGAAGTTGCTGAAATAAAGGCAACTTTCATCAGCAAAACAAAAAGCAGGTTTTTTAATAAACGGTTTCTCATTGTTGATTTTGTTTTAATGCTGGATTCACGTTTAGTTTACTTTCCACTCAAGAATTCCACCCGAAGCCTCTTTTTGAAGTTTGGCATTTAGCCGGATGGCAGTTGTGGTTATCGGTTTAAATTTCACCGTATTGTACTGGTCAATGGCAGTAGAGTAGGCGTCGGCAGTTTCAACCGGTTTCCAGTTTCCTTTGTTGTCTTTTATCTCCAGCGTCCAGCTTTCAGGTGCCCGGTAATTTCCATCGTAGTGGTCCATATTCAGCCAGTAAACCGAAGCCTGTGAAATACTTACAGACGATTTGAAATTGTATTCAACCCATTCATCGGAGCCTTCTTTTTGCCACCAGTAGAAATACGATTTGTCGGTATCGCCCGAATTTTTCGGGTCGAAACCATCGTTAATTCCTGTATAATAATCTGTTGAAGCTTTTATTACTACCGAATCGGTAACTGCCTGAACCGGTTTTGCAACTGCCGTTGTTTCATTTTCGGGCAACCAAATCAGCATGTTTGCTCTTCCGCGGTTGTTCCATGCGTAATACGGAATGGCAGTTAAATCGACTGGTTCGCTTATTTTTTTGTCATCCTGTAAAACCACTTTGTTTCCCTTCAGTTTCAGTTTTACCGCGCCACCCAGCAATTGTCCGTCAAACTCGCTGGTAACTTCTTCTCCGTTGGCTGCAAAATGGTCGAACATAAAACCTTCGTTGTTGTCTTTGTCTTCGAAACAATAAACAAGCGGACCGCGCTGGTAAGCCAGTTTTCCGTTATCGTTTGTAACCGCTTCGGCTGCTGCAACTTTTCGCACGGGCATTGGTAAATTCAGCGAAATTACATCGCCTTCCTTCCACTTTCTGTTCAGGGAAATGTATCCTTTTTCGATGCTGACTTTTTCGTTTTTATCGTTAATTTTCAGGCTGATTGTTTCAGAATTTGTGTCGGTAAAACGATATAAATCTGACGGAACCGGCTGATTTTGTGCCCATCCCGGAATACGCACTTTCAGGTTAAACTTTGTGGATTTACTTTTTTCGATCTTAATGTCCACCTGGCCTTCCCACGGATAGCGGGTTTGCTGGCTCACGGCAATGGTGTCAGTTCCCAGTTGTATTTTTGCATTGCCGGCAGCAAACAGGTTCACATACAGAGAATTTGCATCGGTTGTATAAACATAGCCCGGCACCGACGCCATAAAACGGGTGATGTTACCCGGGCAGCAGGCGCAGCCAAACCACGGAGCACGGTCGTGGTTGTGTACCGACTCGAGCGGGTTGTCGTAGAAAAATTTGTCGCCACTGAGCGAAACACCTGAAATCACGCCGTTGTAAAGCGAGCGTTCGAGCACATCGTAATATTTTGCATCGTGTTCGTTTAAAAACAGACGGTAATTCCAGTAAACATTGGAAATTGCAGCGCAGGTTTCGCAGTAGCCGGTCATATTCGGCAGTTCGTAATTGGGGCCAAAACCTTCGCCCTGTGCCCGCGAACCGATTCCTCCGGTGATGTATAGTTTTTTCGAAACCACGTTTTCCCAAACCCGTTTTGTGGCTTCCATCAACGCCTGGTCGTGCAGCAGCGAAGCCACATCGGTTACGCCGCTGTACAGGTAGCCCAGCCGCACGGCGTGGCCTACTGCTTCATCCTGTCCGGTAATGGGTTTGTGGTCCTGGCTGTATTCGTTAAGTTTATGGCCGTCGGTACCTTTGCCGGTTTCGTCAATAAAATAACGCGCCAGTTTCAGGTATTTTTCGTCGTTGGTAGCCCGGTAAAGTTTCACCAGCGCCATCTCCACAATCGGGTGGCCCGACGGAACATGTTTCTGGTTTTCACCCGGCCCGAAAACTTCGTTGATTAGGTTGGCATTTTTGATGGCCACATCCAGCAGGCTGCGTTTTCCGGTAGCCTGGTAATGTGCCACCGCCGCTTCGTACAAGTGGCCGCAGTTGTACAACTCATGACTGTTCAGGCGGTCCCAGCGGCCGTTGCCGTACCAGCCTTTCAGCCTGTCGCACTTATTGGTGAGGCTGGTATAAATATAGCCGTCGTCTTCCTGACCAGCGGCAATCAGCGTGATTAAACTGTCGAGATAAGCGTCGAGATTTTCATCGTATTGAACTGCCAGTGTATAGGATGCACCTTCCAAAACTTTGTAAACATCGGTGTCGTCGAACGGAAAATCGCCTTTGTGTTCGCATTGAATCAATCCGCCTGCAAGTGCGAAGTTGTCCATGCGGCCGGTTTGCTCGCATTTGCCAAAAGCCGACGGAATGGAGACAGTGCGGTTGGTTTCAATTTTTGGCGCCCAGAACTCATCGTGCAAATGAACTGCAGTAAAAGGAACCGGCGAGAGGGGACCAGTTGGCTCCTCTGTTTTGGTCTGGCAGGCTGTCGCTATTATTCCCGCCGTAAAAAGTGCAATTATGGTTTGTTTCTTCATGTCAATTTTGAATTGGTCGTTTTTCAGGTTGAAAATTATTCCACTACCCATTCGAAAAGCCCGGCGGCATTGTCGGCCGGCAGTTTTACTTCTAGTTTGATGGCGGTAGTTTTTACCGGGGCAAACGAAACTTCGCTGGCAACGCCTTTTATCACTGCATATGGTGTAGTATTTTCAACCGGAACCCAGTTGCCGGCTGTATTTTTGTAATAAATTTTCCAGCTTGCAGGAACGCGGCAGCCGCCCCAGGGGCCGTCGTCGTACCAGAAAACAGTGCTGCTGCTCACCGTTTTTTCCGCTTCGAAATTGTAAGAAATCCACTCAGTTGTACCTGATTTCGGCCACCAATGGTAGTACGGAATTGAGCTGTCTTTTTCATCTTTTGGCACCAGTCTGTCGTTAATGGCGCCGATGGCTTTCACCGGGTGTGAGGCTTCGATTTTACTTTCGGAAGCAATGGTTGGCGGCATCACCGGACGGCTGGAACTCAAATCATTTGAAAGCCACACCGTCATTTCGCCACTGCCGCGGTGTGCCCAAGCGTAGTACGGAATCATATTCAGTTTTACGTCTTTTACCTCAATTTTTCCGGTGGCGTTGTACGAAAGTATTTGTGCATCGGTGTGAATCATGTTCAGTCCATACAAAAGTTCAGGTTTGTTTTCAACTGTAAAAACAGGTTTTTGCGGCAAAATGGCGCTGCGCACACTAAAATCGTTGTCGGGCCACTCGGCGCAATAAACAACCGGACCGCGTTCAATGGCTATTTTCCCGCGATCGGCTTCAACCAGCGGATGGGCTTTTACCGTGCGCGGTTCCATGTCGAAATGAATTTCGACTTTGTCGCCTTTTATCCAGGTGCGTGCAATGGTAAAATAACCGTTGGTAAGTTGGTTTTCAACAGGTTGCCCGTTTATTTTTACTGAATACGACAGTTTCTTTTTGTCGGTATAGTTGTACAAATCGCCGGGAACTACTTGTCCGTTCACCCATCCCGGAACACGGATTTTCAGGTTGAAATCCTGCTTTTTCTTAGGCGTAACTTCAATTTGAATATCTCCCGACCACGGGTAGCTGGTGGTTTGTTTCAGCCCCACAGTTTTATCTTCAACTTTGATTTCTGAATTGTTCGACATAAACAGGTTGACATACAAATCTTTGTTGTGAACCGCGTAAATGTAGCCGGGCACCGATGGAATAAAACGGGCGATGTTCGAGGGGCAGCAGGCGCAACCAAACCAGGGCTGTCGCTGGTGCTGACCGATAGATTCCAGCGGGTTGGGGTAGAAGAAGCCGTTACCATCGAGCGATACTCCGCTGATGAGGCCGTTATAAAGCGTGCGTTCGAGCACATCGTAATATTTCGATTCGCCGTGCAACAGGAACAGACGGTAATTCATGTAAACATTGCCAATGGCAGCGCAGGTTTCGCAGTAAGCCGACATATTCGGCAATTCGTAATCTTTTCCGAAAGCTTCGCCATGGTTGGTGGCGCCAATTCCGCCGGTGATGTACAGTTTTTTACCCACAATATTTTCCCAAATCCTGTCGATGGCGTGAATATAAGACGTGTCGCCGGTGAGGGCAGCCACATCGGCCATTCCGGAGTACATGTAGGCAGCGCGCACGGCGTGGCCCACGGCTTCCGACTGGTCAAGCACGGGCAGGTGCGACTGGCTGTATTCATTTTTTATGGTGGTGTAACCGCGTTTGTCGAGTAGAAATTTGGCCAGGTCGAGGTATTTTTGTTCGCCGGTTACAACATACAATTTTGCCAGCGCCATTTCTGCAATCTGGTGGCCGGGTACAACACAGGCCTGTCCGGGATTTGAGCCCACTTCCTTTACGGCGAGGTCGGCATATTTTTCTGCAATTTCCAGAAAGTTGGTTTTGCCGGTGGCCTGGTAATGTGCAATGGCACCTTCAATCATGTGCCCAAGATCATACAATTCGTGGCTCAGGTCTTCCTCTTTTTCCCAACGTTTATTACCGGACCATTCGTGCGGATGTTTCGGGTTCATGGTGCGCGCGGTGTAAAGATAGCCGTCAGGCTCCTGTGCCGCCTTTACAATGGTCAGCACACTGTCGATGTATTTGTCGAGTTTTGCGTTCGGGAATGTTTGCATTGAATAGCTGGCGCCTTCAATGGTTTTATAAACGTCGGTGTCGTCAAACGAAAGTCCGCCCACTTTGATGGTATCGTTTGGGTGGGCTGCTTTTACAAAATTTTCGTAACGACCGGTTTCTTCACATTTGCTGAAAGCCAGCGGAATTGTCACTTCGCGGCTGGCATTTAACCTTTGTCCCCAGAATGCATCGTTTACTTTTACGGCGGTAAACGGAACCGGTGAAATAGGGTAGCCACCGGCCTGTTTTTCCTGTGCATACATGCCTGTTGAAGTGCAGATTAACAATGCCAGAAAAAGGTTTTTTATCGTTTTATTATTTTTCATTATGGTAGTGATTTTGTATTTATCTGTAGTTTAATTAGACTTTTCTGTCAGGAGGCAGACTTCGACTTCGCTCAGCCTGACCATCACCCTGAGCGAAGTCGAAGGGTGTTTGTACCGAATTCTTTCAAAACTTAACAACATTGTATTCATATCATTCAGTTTTTTATTGCTCAGATTTTGGCTGTGTTTTTAACATCAGTTCCCTGATTTCTTTTGCAGAAAGTGCTTTTTCATAGAGTTTTGCATCCGAAATAAAACCTGTCAGGTTTTCTGTGGGTTCGCCGGAAGCGCCAATCAAAATATCGGCAGCTTTTACAAAAAGGTAAATGGGTTGCTGGTTGTTCAGCTCTCCGTCAACATAAACATTTTCAAGCAGTCCGTCGAAAGTAACGGCAATGTGGTGCCATTTTCCTTTTTCGGGCAGCGGGCTGTAAGGCAGGTCAACCGCCCAGTCGCCATGTGCAACAGCGCCAAATTTGGCGGTTCCGTACATCAGTGCCGCGTAGGAAGATTGCAACATATTTTCGCGGGTGTTCCAGGCCAGCAGGCATTCTCCTTCGGCAACTTCAGGATTGAAAACCCACACCGAAGCGGTAAAAGCCGAGTTCCAGTCAAGATTGGCAGGAGCCGGTACCGAAAGTTTTAGGTAATTCGAACCATCAAATTCAAAAGCTTTGATTCCTTCCACGGTTTTTGTTTTCAACTCGCCAACTACTTCGAAATTTCCACCCAGCGCGCCGGAATTGAGAATTACCGAATCATTTATTTTTTCAGCATTGAAATCAGCCAGCAAACTGCCTGTACCGGCAGTTCCTGTACCGGCTGCTGATTCCCTGTTTGCAAAAGGCGGCAAATCAAAAAGTTTATCAAAAACCTTGATATTCCAAACGGCCGCTAACATTCCGGCGTTTTCGGTGCCGGTGATGGTGAGGCGCAGGTAGCGGCCTGTCGTTTCGTTGTCGTCAATCATCGGGCAGCCGCTGGTACGGTTCGCCGTTTTATCGCTGTAAACAACCCAGTTTTTGTTGTCTTTTGAAACTTCAATTTTATATTGATAGTAGTAGGTCGGGTATTCAAATTCGGTTGCCACGCGGCGTATTTTTGTTTGTTTGCCCAAATCGATGGTCAGGTTTTGCGGCAGAACGCCTGACCCGGCCCGCCAGAGTGTTCCGTTGTTGTCGTCAACAGCGTTGGCAGGCAGGTAGCTGTAATTATAATCAACCTGGCAGTAAACGGTTTTTTTGCTGACAAGATGGTAAAACGAACTGGCTTCGGCTTTTGCCCCCAAAGCAAGATTTTTGGGTTGATTTTTGGTTTTCAGTGGTTGCACCCCGAAATGACTGGCTTCCACTTTCAGGATATTTCCATTGGCATCAAACTTCATTTCGTCGATGCAAACCTGGCGGAATTCGCCGCCGGTGCTGTGCGGATTGTCGTGCCGGTGATATACCATGTAAAATTTATCGCCTTCCTGCAAAATGGAATGATGACCCGGCCCATCGATGGTTCCGTCGTTGTTGGTTGCCAGAATCGGGTTGTTTTTGCCCGGTGTGTAAGGTCCTTCCGGTTTATTTGCCACCGAGTAATGAACAGCATACGAACTCAATCGACAATCGCCGGCAGAGTACATCAGGTAATATTTTCCGTTGTATTTCAGCGGGTAGGCAGCTTCGAAAGCCTGTGGAATTTCAGCAATCGGGATAAAACGTGAACTGATGATTTCGCCAAAATTTTCGGGGTTCAGTTTTACAAAACCCATTCCTTTAAACGAGGTGCACCACGTTCCAAACCACGAATAAACCGAGCCGTCGTTATCCAACAGAAACTGGGCATCGAGTGCGGGCAGATTTTCTTTGGCAGTGCCCACCGGAATCACAGGTTTTCCTTCATTTATGGGTTTGAAAGGCCCCATTGGCGAGTTTGAAACATAGCCGTAAATGTTGCAGCCAAACTGGCAATTGCCCATAAAATAGTAGTAGCGGCCATCTTTTCCCTGAATCACATCGGGAGCCCAGCAGTTGGTCAATCCTTCAGGAACCTGCAAATCAAGTTCGAAATTCGACCAGTTTTTCAGGTCACGGCTAACCCAAACGGAAGGTTCGCCCGAGGCCAGTTTTATACCGTCGGCAGTGGCATAAATGTAGTACCAGTCGCCAAATTTCTTGATGGTGGGGTCGGCAAAATAGCCTGGCAGCAGCGGATTTCCGGTTGAAAAGCCCTGGCTTGTTGGTTGAGCTTTCACCACAAAACAAAGGGTGAAAACTGCAAGTGAAAGTAATATGCTGAATTTTATTTTTTTCATGTTCATGCTATTTGGTTCCTGCCGGATAATTTTCGATAACCGTTGAAAGATAGCTGATTCTGGAGTTCAGCCACTGTTTCATTTTCTGAATTTCAGCAGCATTGTTTTTGTCGATGGGCCAGCGTTTGGCATCGCGCTGCGCAGCTTCTGCAAATCCATCGGCGTAAAGCTGTGTGGTATCCCAGTATTCAGTCATTAGTTTTTCTTTCACCACCAGCCAGCGGGCTTTGTATTCTTCCACAAATTGTTTGCTGCGGAACAAATCGGTAAAAAACGACGGCACGTTATAACCGCCGGTATGGTTGAGCGGCGAAGTTCCGAGAACCAGTTCCTTGTAACTTTTGAAATAATTGTGGCCGGTGTACATGGTTCCCCAGTCGAAATCGAAACCTGCATCAAAATCCCACAGCGGTCCCATTGTCCATTTTCCACCCTTGTTTTTGTGCAGATACATGCTGCGCGGTGCATCCACTTCCACATTGTACACCAGTTCCTGCAGAATCAGAAAATCGATAAAAACCGGTATATCGAAAAGTTTGGCAACGGCAGCATAATCTGCTCCTTTTATAGCTGTCTCTAATTGCGCAAAATCACTTTTAACGCCCGATAATTGGGTGGTATAAATAATTTCAGGACTTTTCACACAAACCGGCATTTTATAAACCGATGACCAGAAATTGTCATTTTTTCCGGGTGAAAGTTCAGGACCGTCGTCAACATCGAGCGAAAGCAAAATTCCTTCAGTTTCATCAATTGCCACCCTGTTTTCGCCCTGTTCAACCTGTTCGGTCAGTATGTACATTCCAATGTAGTTGTTATTGAGTGTGACTTCAACATAGCGCGAATGGTTGGGATATGGGATGTCTAATCCCTGGCCAACTGTGAAAGCGTATGTATTCATCAGGTGGGTGGGGTCGCGGTAATCGGCCAATAAAACCCAGTCCCTGTCTGACTTTAATCCCAGTAAATTGTCTTTTTCATCCAGTTTCAGACGAAATGGTTTCTTCGGGTACCAGAGCCAGGAAGAGTTTCCCCTTCCCTTAATTTTCCCGGTACCCGAATAATTCCACTCGTTTTTGAATGATTCTAAAGATATTGAACAATTGATATAACTATCTTTTGAAGTAATTGAAACTGTATTTTCGGTATTGATTGTAATTTTTGCCACCTGGTAAGTTTCTTTTGGCGTGACTTCCTCAATAACATCTTCATTGGCTGGCAATTCGTTAACATCGCAGCGACTGAAAACAAGAAGGAACACCAAAAGGAAAAGCGGCAGAAATTTCAGTTTCATTTTAAAAATTGACTCTATTTGATAGTAACATTAAACACAAAAGTTATCTGATACTGCGTTCCATCTTTGGTATAAACAAACGCTTCCTTCACGGTGTATTTATCGCCGGCTTTGCTTTTTCCGGGGTACTGACCAATGTTGAATTCAAAATTACCGGCAGCAAACTCAGAGAATATTTTACTGTCGTTTCCACTTCCCCAGGCAATCACTTTTCCGGTGCTGTCGAACCAGAAACCCAATCCGTTAGCGGTTGTGTTGTAGTTGAGCACATCGCCGGGTTCAACAGCTGCAAAGGCAATTTTACCTTCGGCGGGCGTTGCTTTTGGGGCAAGCAGAGCTGCTGCAATGGTTGATGGCTGCATCGAAAGCGCCTGTGCCACCTTGCTGATATCACCGTTACTGTTGAGGTTCACGGTAGTACCCGTGTATCCTGCGGCATCGGCGGCAAACGACAGGTTGTATGTCAATGTAAGGTTTTGTGGTGTGGCATTCGGGTCGATGGTGATATTGCCCAGCAAGTCGGTGTTGGTGAATTTTACTTTGTAAGGCCACTGGTCGTCGTTACTTTCCTTTTCATCCCACGCGTGAGCAGTGTACGTTGAAGGAGCACCGGTGACCACGAGCCAAAGCTTTTCGCAACCCGATGGAACCGTGAATTCGACATCGGCTGCGGTTTTCCGGTTCATTTCGCCATAAACCCGCTGACCATTATTTAATAGCGCCACATAACCGTATCGCCAGCCCGAGCGGGTTAAAGAACCGCTGTTGTAAGTCGATTTGGTAAGTGTTGCACCATCTTCGGAATACTGTCCGGGGTCGCCGGGAGCCAGTGCTGAACCGGGAGCCAGTGCCGTAAATTTTGTTGAAACCACTGTTCCGTCAGCGGGCACATTTAACGGAATAACATTATACCCGGTTGTTCCGGGGCAACGACTGTAGGCCACCTGGTAACTGCCATCTTCCAACTGGAAAAATTTGTGGGTGAATTTCCCGATATAATCCTTTCCTGCCGAACGAAGCGCATCCAAATCCCAGGTCACAAAATGTGCGGCAGCATCATAAATTTCGGCATTCAGTTGATCGACGCTTAATCCTTTTATTCTCATATAAGCCTGAAGCGGGTCTTCCGGACTGACAGCTTCGCGCCATAATTTTCCGACTATTTCGATGCCATGTTTCTGTGCCCAGTAATAATGGAGCCAGTAACTGGCATACCGGTGCCATTCATGTCCGAAATGGCGGTGGTAGTTTTCCATGTGAACATTGAAATTGTAAGAAGTAAATGCTTCGGCAGGATAAGACTGGAACGATTGCCACTGGGCTGTTTGTTCCCAGAAACCATTTCCCCCGTTTCCTCCGAAACCATATCGGAAACCACGTTTGAAATCGTTGCTGATGCCGCCGTTAGCCAGCAAATCGGCATAAACCATGTACTGAAAACTGTGGCCGATTTCGTGGGCAATGGTTGAACCAACCGGTTTGCAGGTGCCGGGATTTACCCAGAGTGCGCCGATCACATCGTCGTAGCCCGCGCCGGTTGCAAGCCATTCGGTCTGGTAAAGCAGGTAAATCTGCATTTTATATTTGTCGAGGTTTGATTTTCCGTTTCCCACCTCTGCGAATTTCAGTTTGTTAACGTTGACTTCGTAAAAAGACTCGGCTTTTTGAAGAAGGTCGTCGATGTTCACCCTCAGCGCCTGCGGAACACTGTCGGCATTCGGATTCATTCCGAACCCGGGTTCCCAGAACACAACGAAATGGGCTGATTGTTTGCTTCTGACAAACGACCATTTACTGTCGCTGCGAAGCAGGTTCATATTTTTAAAATCGTTTGGTTTGTAGAATTTGTTGTAATCCTGAATATCAGATTCTTTCAGGATAATTACATCTGAAGTTTTAACGGTGTCTTTTGGTTCGGGTTCGGGCTCAGGTATTATTTCGTTATTGCCGCAGGCAACGAGATAAAAGGAGGTGATTATGATAAAAAAAAGCGGGAAAATAAACCTGAAAAAACCAGGAAGCCCTGGTTGATTCAGAGTTTTTAAATAATTCAGTTTTTTCATTTCTACAAAATAATTTAGTTGCTGATTAACTCTTTGTAATACCTTTTCTCTTTAATAAACTTTCTGTCTTTAAAATAATTCCCAATGTACCGGGTTCTGTCGATTTATACCATTACTGATGCGAAAATCAGCAACATATCAATAAATTGTTTTGAAATAAGGGGCTGACCAAAATATTACATTTCAGTCAGCCCTATTTGAATATTATTCTATTTTGAAATTGATTTTGAAAGTAACCGAACCTCCATTGCAGGTGGCAACATACGTTGTTGCAACAGTCGTTCCGGCTATTCCATCATCAGGATGGTTGCCTCCAAAGAGGAAGAGTTCAGTTTCGGAGTGGCCGATACTTACCCAAACAACAGCACCCTGGCCCCAGCTTCCCACTGTTCCGTCAGCTTTCAGCCAGTAACCTGGAACGTCGGCAGTGTAAGCAGGAGCAGTTTCACTGACTGCACCCTGGTACAGTTTCAGTTCGCCCGATTCAATGGCTTTATGAATCTGATAAGTGGTCATTTTAAAGGCATTGCGCATGGTTTCCTTTACGTCGGCTGTTACAGTGGCATAATCGTTACTGTAAGCTTTCTTTAAATTAATATCCATCGACAATGCTTCAGGAGTGCCGGTTGGCGGGGTTTCAGGATCAACATACTCATCTTTTTCAATGTTGAAAGTGATGTTGAATGTTACAGAACCTCCGTTGCAGGTTGCAATGTATTTTGTGGTGACAGTTGTACCAGGTGTTGCATTTTCGGGGTGATTACCGCCAAACAGATACAACTCGGTTTCACTATGGCCAATGCTTGTCCAAACCACACTTTCAGCCCACTGTCCAATGGTTCCGTCGGGTTTGAGCCAGAAACCCGGAGCATCGGCAGTGTATGCAGGAGCAGTTTCGCTGACGGCACCCTGGTACAGTTTCAGATCGCCATTTGCAATGGCCTGATGAATCTGGTAAGTGGTCATTTTGAAAGCATTACGCATGATTTCTTTTGCGTCGAAAGTAACGCTTGCATAATCGTTGCTATATTTTTTACTCAGCAAAACGTCGATAACCAGTGCTTCCGGGCTTCCTGCAGGTGGTGTTTCAGGATCCTGGTATCCGGCCACATTGATTGTAATTTTCAGCATAACAATTTTGTTGTTGGCCATAAATCCATACTGAATGGTGTAAGTCTGGCCGGCAGCCAAATGGTTTGGGTATTGCCCGATACTGATCTGGTCGGCTTCGAAATCACCATAGTTGGTGTACACACTGGCATTGTCGCCCCAGGCACCCACAAATCCTTCCAGGTCGTACCAGAATCCTTTTCCGGTTACCGCTTCCTGGGCATAAGTACCATCTTTGTTAACGCCGAGGAATTTCACTTCGTCCATGGAAGTGACACCAAGGCTGCTGAGTACTTTATCAAGGTTGAATTTCAGCGGATCAGGATCGTATGCACTTCTTGGTGTGACTGTCATCGTCAATTCCTGGGTATCCACCACTTTTGCGTTTATCTGACCGGCAGGGACTGGTAAAATTGTAATCACCACAGCAACGCGAAGTTCGTTGTATTTCAGTGCCTCAATCACTTTGATAGTATCGCCTGCCACTAGTCTGTCGGGAAATTGACCTACAAAGAAAGAGCCTGTTTCGGTATCAAACTCGCAAAATGCATTTGCCAATTTTGTTGCATCGCCCCAACTTGTAACATCACCGTTTACATCCCACCAGTGGCCCCATGGAGCGTTGGTGGTTGTAGCCGTACCAACATCAGCGCGGGTACTCCAGTCAATGGCGAACGGTTTAATTTCGGGAGCACCTGCTTCGCCTGCTATTCCAGCCAGTACTTCAGCCTCTGAAATTTTAAACAAAGCAGCAATCGAATCAATTGCAACAGGTACCGTAACACCATCATACAACGTTTTGCTTACTGTAATTTCAGCGGTATATTTCAGTATCAGATTTGCATTGATATTGTTTTTCTGCGCTTCTTCAATAGAATCCTGACGGGCAAGTTCTGCTTTTTCCTCATCTGTGAGATTGTGCAGGCTGCTGTAATCCATGTTGTCTTTACAGCCCACAAAACCTGTCACAAACAGAGCCAATAGAATAATTATCTGTATTTTTTTCATTTGTTACTTTTATTTATGTGTTAAAATGCTGTGAATTATACTTCATAAAGCTTGTAACTTAAATGTTACTAATCCGAAGCATTAATAACCCTGGTTTTGCTGGAGTGAAATGTTCGCATCCATTGCCGATTTTGGAATCGGGAAATAGTCCCAGTGGGTTTCAGTTGTAGCGTTTTTGCAGAACCACGATTTTCCGTTGAAAACGTTGCGGCCATCGCTCATTTTAAAGCGGATCAGATCCTGGCGGCGGTGATGTTCACCGGCAAATTCCCATGCCAAATCGTCGAGTAATCCACCCAAAACGATGTCGGCTCCGCCTTCGTTGGTGGCAATGTATGAAGCAGGATCCCAGTTGGCAAATCCTTCGCTTGTATATTCGCGGTGGCCATAATCATAGCGACTTCCGCCTTTTAGTTGAGCAACGGTTCTTATAGCTTTTGCAGCTGAGTCGAACGAACGGGCACGAACCTGGGTGATAAGGTCAGCAGCGGTTTGCTCGTCGCGGCCAAGGCGCAACAAACATTCTGCTTTGATAAACATGGCGTCAGCCAAACGGAAGAACGCAACATCGTTACCATAAGTTCCTTCGTCGCCGGCAACAATTTCGCTTTTTACAAAACGGAAGCCTTCCTGCTGATATGCACCCGGATTGTCAATTGAGTGAACATTTTTGTTGTAGTTCAGAAAACCTTGCCCTGCCCAGTCGTCGGTGCTGAAAGGTATCGGATCACCCGACTGTGGAATTGTGTTTCCGCTGGCATCTTTTGTGGCGAATTTCTGTACCCCGCCAGTCCATGTATAATTCAAACGGTTGTCACCTGCTTCGTAGCTGTCGATAAACTGCGGAACAGCACAACTTCCGTTCCAGGGCGAACCTGTATAACCGTAAGCTGCAGCACCTGCACCAACAAGGCATTTGTTAACCAGGTAGTTGTGGCGTGCATTGGTAAAATCAAGTGGCAAGGCAAAAATCACTTCAGGCGATTGTGAAATATCTTCCCTGAAATTATCTGTATAATTAGGAGCCAACGTGTAGCCACCATCTTTAATCACGGCTTCCACTTCGGCAAGTGCTTTTTCGTAATACGAATTGTCGTTTTTATTAAAATATGCATTGTAATTCAGGTATAACTTGGCTAAAACCATGTTGGCAGCAAAGCGGTTCGGATATCCGAAGTGTTTTTCAGTTCCGAGTTCATCTTTTATTGCGTTGAGTTCTTCAACACAGAATGCAAAGATTTCTTCGCCTGAAACCTGTTTTGGTAAATAGCCGGCTTCGTGTTTTTGCGTTGTTTCGAGCGGAACATTGCGGAAAGCATCAAGCAGCACGTAGTAATTCAAAGCACGCATAAAACGCATTTCGGCCTGTGCCTGGCCTGTTTCGGGCAGTACGTCAAGACATTTATTGGCATACCCGATTCCAACATAAGCATAGTGCCACAAACCTTCAATGTGTCCCTGGCTTGGATTCCAGTTGTGTTTATGCATTGCAATGTAAAGGTCGCCCCAGCCAATGCCAATCCGTTTTGGTGTCATATAAGTGTCGGCGCACTCTTCCATTACATCGAAATAGCCATTCCAGCCCCAGTACATAAACCTGAACTGTGCATAAACTTCGCCCATCATATAGCCGACTATTTCAGGATCGTTCACATCCACAGTTTCGTCAGTAAGATCACTGTAAACGGTTTCCGAGAGGTCGGTACACGAATTGATTGTCAATAATGCGCTTATTGCAACCGTGATAAATAAAAATTTATTGAGTTTCATATCATTCACTTTTAAAAGTTAACAGTAAGACCGAATGTATAAGACCGCACAGTAGGATATTTATCCCTGTCATCGATACCGGGAGCCAGGAAGTAGTTTGATACTTCGGGATCGAGACCAGAATAGCTGGTAATACAGAACAGGTTCTGTCCGGCAACATAAAGTCTGAGATTTTGAATGTATTTTTTTAACGAACCTGAAACCGGAACTGTATATCCGAGTGTGGCATTTGTAAGTTTAACAAAATCGCCTTTTTCAATCTGGTCGCTCCAAACACCCTGCTGCATCGAATTCGACAGTTTAACCATCATCTGTTCGCCTGTTTCAGGGTCGAGAACAGCTGCACCGGTTGCATCGATTGCAGGATACAGGTCGGCGGCTGTTTTTAAACGGTTGTAAGCAATGGAGTTGTTTTCGTAGAAACTGCGCTGAACATTCAGAATTTCAAATCCGAATTGTCCGGTAAACACAAGGTTCAGGTCGAATCCTTTGTAACGGAATGTGTTGTTCCAGCCGGCATAAACCTGAGGCAACCCGTTACCCAATCGCTGACGGTTTTTTTCCTCGTTGTATTTTGTGTCAAACTCTTTTACTGTCCATCCACCGTTTCCGTCAGCAACTTCAACAAGTACAAATCCGTCTTTGCTTACGCCAACCGAGCGGAGTCCCCAGAAATCACCTAAACGATGACCCACTTCCATGGCGTGTGTGGGCACCGAAATCGGATCACTGACACCGCCTGCTTCCACAAAATTGTCGGTCTTATAAAGGTCGTTCGATAAGCTGACCAGTTTATTTTCGTTGTGGGAAAGTGTTAAAGTTGTATTCCATTCAAATTCGGATGTTTTTACCGCAATGGCATTAATCATTACCTCAATCCCTTTGTTGCTCATTTCACCCACGTTGGCCATGGTCCATTCATACATGTTCGGCGGTACCGGAACGGCATAATCATACAACAGGTCAATCGTTTTCTTTGAATAAACATCAATTGCACCATTGATTCTTGAGTTGAGAATTGCCCAGTCGAGACCAATATTCACCTCGCTGGTTTTTTCCCATTTCAAATCAGGATTCGGGTTTTGACCCACAATCAGCGATGGTGTCCATTCACCGTCTTTACTGAGGTGTTTGCCATATGGATCATAAGAATAAGTAACAAGAGAACGATACGATTCTCCGGGAATTACCCCTGTAACACCATAGCCTGTGCGGAGTTTCAGGTTTGATAACCAGGTTGCATCTTCCATAAAACTTTCGTTGCTAATGGTCCAGCCCAGCGAAACTGACGGGAATGTTCCCCATTTGTTGTTTTCACCGAATTTGGAGGAACCTTCGTGACGAACGCTTACCAATGCATTGTAACGGTTATCGTATCCATAACTTACGCGACCAAAAAATCCGATGAGGGTGTTGTCGTTTTTATACGATCCCATGGTGGCCCGTCTTTTTTCATCAGTCAGGTATGTCCCCTGCGAAAGGTCGTTGTACAAATAAGATTCAGAAGGGAAGTTTGAGTTTCCGGCGCTGAATCCATCGTAAACATTGTAGAGATAACTGTAACCGGCGAGAGCCGAGAAGCGATGTTCGCCGATGTTCAGGTTATATTTTGAAGTCAGTTCAAGATTATCGCTTCTGCCATTCGATGATGATTTGCTGGCACTTCCCCTGGTACTCGGAACAGCACGGGTCTGGTCGTTCGGGTCTTTTGCTTTCATCGTGTAAAACTCGCTTGTATAGTAGTTTTGCGATGTTGAGGTACCTTCACGGCGCGACAGCATCAGGTTAGTCTGCCAGCCTTTTATGGGTTCCAAAGTGATATTACCGGTAATACGTGCAGTGTTCGACCTTGTGTCACCAATCAGTTCATTCTGAATGGCAACCGGGTTGTAATACTGGAAACGGTTGTATTCCTCGTAGTAGTCCCCATCTTCGTGATAAACAGGTGATGAAGGATTGCGTATTAAAGCCTGACGATATACATAGGAATTGTTGTTGTTGGTGTTTTTGTGGGTGGAGTACAGTACGTTAATATTGAACTTTAATATATCGTTCAGTGCATACTGGTTGAAATCGAGCTGTGCTTTCAGATTGTTGTTATCGCTGTAACGCATGATACCTTCTTCGTCGGTATAGGTTACATTTGCCGAGTAGCTTGATTTTTGCGAACCGCCTTCCAGGCTCAGTGAGTGGTTTTGTGCATAGCCGGCTTCGCGTGTTACGCCTTTCAGCCAGTCGGTATCGTAACCTTCGTATTCAAAATTGGTAAGGCCGTAAATTACATCATGGGTATCCATGAATTCGGCTGTTTTATACCAGTTCGAAAAGGATAAATAGCTCGAATAGGTTGCACTGGCTGCCGATTCACGTTTGCCCGATTTGGTGGTGATAAGAATCACACCATTGGCACCTCTCGTACCATAAATAGCTGCTGCAGAAGCATCTTTCAAAACATCAATCGATTCGATGTTTTCAGGAGCAACGGTAGTCAGCGAGCCTTCTATACCATCCACAAGCACCAGCGGCGAAACACTTCCTTTGATAGTTGTGATACCGCGGAGCATGATGCTTGAAGTGGCATTCGGGTCGCCCGAAGATTTGGTGATGCTCAGACCGGCAATTTTACCTTTTACAAGTTCGGCTGCATCGTTGATTTTTCCCATCGAAAAATCTTCTGATTTTACACTTGCCACCGCACTGGTAACATCACCTTTGCGTTGTGTGCCATAACCAATGGCAACAACCTCGTTAATACCGATTGCTTCAACAGCAAGCGTTACATTCAGCACACTCTGGCTTGTTACACTTACTTCCTGGGTTTTATAACCGATATAGGAGAATCTCAGGATATCTCCCGATTGAGCTTCGATGGAATATTGTCCATCAAGGTTGGTTGCAGTTCCCCGGGTTGTTCCGGTTACCATTACAGTAACTCCCGGAATAGATTTGCCTGTTTCATCGAAAACCGTTCCGGTTATTTGCCTTTTCTGGGCAAACAACGTTACCGGAGCCATTAACAGAAACAAAAAATACCATAACAATTGTGTTCTTTTTGATAGAATAGATTTCATTTCACATTGTTTTACTTGGATTAATTTTTACCGGCATTCTGTGCTGATACAGCCATCCGGCCTGGTTGATTGTTATTATTTATTTAATTGATTACAGAATTCAACCCGGATTGATTGAATCACCGGGCAGTTGATTTTTACAGCAGATTTGATTGGTAACAGCAGGATTTTTACTTCATAAGCATTCATTTTGATTAGTACTAATTTTAAATTCCAAACGATTACTGAATGATTAAAATTCAGTCAAATATCGTTTTGCCAAGTAAGCTGGAATTGTTCTCTCTGACCATCACGGATGTTCAGAAAAGTAGTACAAACGTCAAATTAACACTTTTGTAAAAATCTGATAATCTTATTTTTCGAAGTATTGGGAAGGAGAAGTGCCAAAAAATTCCTTAAACCGTCGGGTAAAGTAGTTGGGACTTGTGAAACCGGTCCGATAAGCTGCCTCCGAAATATTGCAGGTGCCATCGGCAATCAGTTTTACCGCCTCCCGCAACCGGATTGACCGGATAAATTCGGTTGCTGAACAGCCGGTAAGGTTTTTCAGTTTCAGGTGGAGTAACGTCCGGCTGATGCCGATTTCCTGTACAATAAAAGTAACATCAAGGTCGGGTTTATCAATGTGTTGCCTGATGAGTTTAGTAATCCTGTCGATCAGTTCACGGTCTGATTCGGTTGTGGCTGCTTCGGTTGGAAGCATATTTATGTCGGATCTGAAACGTTCAATGAGGTTCTTTCTCGTGGCAAGGATATTGTCAATCATCTTACTCAGGATGTGCGGAAAGAATGGTTTTTCGATGTAGTAATCAGCGCCGGTTTTCAGTCCTTCATATTCATTTTCTTCGCCACTTTTGGCGGTGAGCAGGATAATGGGAATGTGCGAGGTTTTGATGTCGCTTTTCAGTCTTCGGCACAAATCAAGGCCGTTAATTCCCGGCATCATCACATCGCTGATGATCAGATCGGGAATATGATTTTCAATTTTTTCCAGTCCTTCATCGCCATTTACCGCGGTAATCACCTCAAAACTATCCTTTAGCATTTCAGAGATAAAACCCAGCAACTCGACATTGTCATCAATTACAAGCACCACGGGATTTTTTCCCGAAGTAAACAGGGTATCTTTCACAATTCCGGCAACTTCAGCATCCCCGGGTGTATTCAGTTCGGGAATGAATTGTGTTTGCCCCAACACTATTTCATGATCTTTGTACCAGTTTCGCGAAACAGGTATTTTTACACTGAACCTCGAACCTTGTCCGACAGTGCTTTCCACTTCAATTGTACCGTGGTGCAGTTTTACCAGGCTGTTTACAAAGGCGAGCCCGATTCCCGAACCGTTCTGATTCACCACACCCAGTTCTTCCTTGTAAAACATCTCAAAAATCTTCTCTTTTTTTCCGGGCTCAATCCCAACCCCGGTATCTGAAACCTCGATAAAAAGCACATGATTTTCTGCATTTCCCTCATCCTGAAGTTTTATTCCGACTTCCACCTTGCCGTCTTTTTTGGTGAATTTCAACGCATTCGATATCAGGTTTATCAGGATGTTTTCGAGTTTCATCCCGTCAATCCAGATATCCTTGTCGAGATTTTCAGTATTGAATTTGAGGTGGATATCTTTTGCTTTGGCTGAACCTTCAAACGATTCTCGAATGTCGTCAACCAGTTTTACAATGTTTTGTCGGCTCACCCGTAAAATCTCCTTCCCGCTTTCAATCTTTCTGAATTCGAGCAGTTGATTGATGAGGACCAACAGGCGGTGCGCATTGTTTTTGATGCCTTTCATCTTTTTCATCAGACCGGGAGTTAGCTGTTCTTCCTCAAGTACTTTTGTGAGCGGTCCAATGATAAGCGTGAGTGGTGTGCGCAATTCGTGCGAAACATTCGTAAAAAATTCAAGCTTGAAATTGTTGATTTCAGTTACATACTCTTTTTCGCGCCGTTCCATTTCAGCCAGTGCTTTCGATTTCTGAATACGCGTGGCAACACTGTAAAAACCAATCAGAATCAGCAGTATAATAATTGCATAAATCAGAAATCCCCAGTTCGAAAGCCAGAATGGTGGCTCAATAATAATATTAAGTGAATTTGTTACACCCGGCCATGCCGAAACATTAGTTGATGCTTTTACATGAAAAGTATATTCGCCGGGACTCAGGTTGGTGTAGGTGGCAAAATCACGATTCCCCGTGTAGTTCCAGTCTTCTTCGAAACCTTCGAGATAATAAGCGTACTGGCATTTTCCGCCGCTTTGAAAGCTGAGACCTGAAAACTCGATGGTAAAAACATTTTGTTTGTGTCTGAGTTTTACCACCGGGTTTTGGTTCAATGATTTTGTCAGCACACCACCAGATCCCGGAACAACCGGCTGGTTAAACAATTGCATGCCCCTGAAAACCACATTCAGCGCTTTTTCCTTGCTTTTGCGGCTGTTCTGGTTAAACGAAATCATGCCGTTATTTCCACCGAAATAAATATTTCCCTGCGAATCTTTATACGATGCCCTGAAATTAAACTGTTCGAATGGCAATTCCGATTCGCGGTTAAAAAGCAATATTTCTTTTGTTTCGGGATTGAAATTCACCAGACCTTTGTTTCCGGTCACCCAGAAAGTGCCATCGTCAGCTTGTTCCATGCTGAAAATCCAGGAAAAGGGAAATCCGGTTTTTTCGTTGAACTGCATTTTTTCACCGGTTGCAGGATCATAACAACACAATCCCTGCAGACAATCTCCAATCCAGACGCGGTTTTTTTTGTCGGTTGTAACAAAATTGATGTGTTTCAGAAATGCAAATTCTTCCAGATGGCTTATTTTCTTTGTTGATTTATTGTATGAAAAAACACCGGCTGTTGATGAAAACCAAAGCAGATTTCCTCCGTCGTGAACACATTCAACCTGCACATCGGCAAAAGTTTCGGGCTGAAAAAGCGTTATTTTTTTTGAATTGATATTATATACCGAAACCCCCGAAGTTGTTGTAATAAAAATAGAATCGCCCGAACGGACAAGTTTATAAACGTTGTTGGCCGGCAGGTTGGGTTCGTTTTGCTGGTTGATGTAACTGAAACGGCCGGTTGAAATATCGAGAATATTAATACCGCCGGTGTAGGTGCCGATCCAGAGTTTATTGGTGGTTTCGAAAAGCAGGCAATGTACATTGTTAAACGACAGGCCACCCGGTGAACTTTCGAATCGTTGAATCTGGCCTGTTTCCCTGTCAATCCGGTTAACACCCCTGTCTTCCATTCCAAGCCAGATGTTGCCGTTGCTGTCTTCCGAAATTGAACTGACCGCATTTCCTCCAATGTGATAGTCGCCGGTGCCAGCCTGCCAAACCCTGAAAAACTCTTCTTCACTGTTCCAGAAATTAATTCCGCCGAAATAGGTTCCCAGCCACATGTTTCCGTCCCTGTCGCAAAAAATATCGTAAATGGGGTTGGTGTTCAGCCCGTCGGGGTTGTGAATATCGTATTGATAATAATCGAAAGTTTCTGTATAAGGCGACCAGATGCAAAGCCCGTTTTCTGTACCAATCCAAACTCTTCCCTGTTGGTCTTCGGCAATCGAATGCACCATATTGTGTAAAAGATATTGTCCACCGGATTTTTTTGCTGAGTAATAAACCAAACTTCCACTGTTCAGGTGCATTTTATACAAACCGTTTTCAGTGGTTCCCAGCCACACATTGTTATTCTGGTCGGTATAAAAAATGGTGATGTCAGTCCCTGTAATTCCGTCGGGCAAATTAAAAGTACGCTGTAATTTATTACCCAGGTCGAAAACCAACATCAGATTACTTTTTGTGAGTGCAACAATTTTGTTGTTGGTCTCCCTCAGATTGATGATTTTCAAGTGGTTTTCAGGCTCCGGAAAATCGATAACTTTCGAAACCGGAGTAATCTCATCTGAGTTGTTTTTCAGCAAACGGACTTCATCGCCGCCAATCAGCCAGATGCCGGATGCTGAATATTGCAGGTCGGTAATTTTTCCTGAATTATTTAGTTGTGTGTATTTTCTGAAACACTCCGCTTCATAATCAAAATAATAATAAACACTGTCGGTGGTGACTGTTATGAGGATTGAGTCGTTAAAATTGAAAATGTTTGTACTCCACAAATCAATACGCACACCATTTTCGTCAACCGCTTTAAAAGTTTTGAAATATTGTCCGTCGAAACGACAGATTGAACTTCGTGCAGCCGCCCATATAAAACCATATTTATCCTGGCTGAGACTTCTGACGTATGACGATGGGAGTCCGTCATCGTTGGTGAAATGAAGAAATTTTAGTTCGCCGGTTTTTGAAAAAGCAGAAACCGAACTGAAAGTCAACAGGATAAAAAGCAAAAGTTTTATGCTGAAATTCATGCTATCCGGCTTCAATCGTTTTGTTAATCTGCTGGTTGCAGATTATTTTTCATAAACCCATAGTTTCCATTCCGGGTTTTCACGCATTCTGCGATTTAATTCGTTATAAGCCTCTGATTCAGAATTGAAGGATGCAATACCCACCAGGAAAACTTTTCCTTTTTGCCCAAGAAGTTTTCCTTCAATTCCTTTGCTTTTTAATTGCTCAATAAACTTTACTGCATTTTCTTCATTTTTAAAACCACCTCCAATCAGATGATACTGCGTTGCCGATATAACCACCGGTGGCTGAGAAATGGCTGAAGTTACACCAGACTTAATACTGTCGGGATTTGCTGCAACCTGCTGTACCTGTTCTTTTTTTATCTCCTGCGATAATTGGTTGTTATTATCGGGAACCTGTTTTTTATTGCTCAAAAAGA
>CAZXVT010000020.1:0-4356 GCA_964644015.1 uncultured Maribellus sp. | reverse complement strand
ATCCATAACCAGACAAAACTTCTCCGTTTTTTTGTTTCAGTTATAACTTCCGGATTTTCTTCATAATCAGCTTTTTTAAACTTTTGCAGATCAGCATTTTCGGGTTGAGGGCTTTCAGCAGGAGAATTTTCAGTTACAATCTGGCCGGGTTCAACAGAATCTGTTACTGAGATTTCCACAGTGGTTTTTTCTTCCGCTACAGGCTCCTCAGTGTTGGTTATTTCTTCAGGGGTTTCAACCACATCTTCGAGCGAAACAGGTTCGTAACCAACCTGTGTAATCGGGTTTTCTGTCTGATAATGCGTGAATTGAATGATTCCGTTTTCGTCGTACGAAAACTCACCCAATTCGCCAAAAATAACTTTTTCACCTTTGTCAAGCTGTAAAATTATTTTTGCAGTTGCTCTGTCAATCCGTTTGAAAGCATCGTCGTAACTGATTTTTTTTGCCCTTGCAATCTGCATGGCCAGCAGATTGTCGTTATTCTTTATCTGTGGAAAAAATTTCAGTTCTTTTCCCGGGGGAATAATTTCGTTTTCTTTGATAACTGCCGGTTTATATACCGAAATAAATGCCCCGAATCCCGGAATAATCACAGTATCGTTATCTGAAAGTAAAGCTGTTATGTAACTTGTCAGGTCCACGTTATTAATGTTTTAACTGGCTGTAAAGGTAGAAAAACATCGTTTTGTGAGCTATTTCTGCGGTAAGAAGTTGGTAAAATTATCTTGTGTCAGACTATTTTCTGGTGCGGCACGTTTAAATTATTTAATTTTACAACTTCAAATAAATCAGAAATATGGCAGATTTAATAATGGTTACGGGAGGAACCGGTTACATTGGTTCTCATACGGTTGTGGAGTTACAACAATCGGGTTTTGACGTCATAATCGTCGATGATCTTTCCAACTCAGGAATAGAAGTACTGGATAGTATTGAGCAAATTACCGGAACCAGGCCTTTGTTTGAACAATTCGATCTGGCTGATCGGGACAAAACAACTGATTTTTTTTCAAGAAACAGAGGAATTAAAGCAATCATTCATTTTGCCGCCTTTAAAGCTGTGGGCGAATCGGTGCAAAAACCGCTGGCTTATTATCGCAACAACCTTGTTTCGCTGATGAACCTGCTCGACAACCAGATCAGGCACAAGATTGAGAATATCGTTTTTTCATCGTCGTGTACGGTTTACGGCCAGCCCGATGTTTTGCCGGTTACCGAGCAAACTCCCCGGAAAGATGCGGAATCGCCTTATGGAAATACAAAACGTATTTGCGAGGATATTTTACACGATACAATTGCGGCAAACCAGCAGCTGAAAGGTATTTCGCTCCGGTATTTTAATCCTGTTGGAGCGCACCCGTCGGCGCTGATTGGTGAACTGCCGCTGGGTGTTCCGCAAAACCTGGTGCCTTTTATCACACAAACAGCAGCCGGTTTGCGCGGCGAGCTGAAAGTTTTTGGCAACGATTATAATACTCCCGATGGTTCGGCAGTCCGCGATTATATTCATGTTGTGGATTTGGCAAAAGCGCATGTAATTGCCATTGAAAGACTTTTAAAGGCAAAAAACAAAACAAATTATGAAGTGTTTAATTTGGGTACTGGTACCGGGCTTTCAGTACTCGAAATTGTTACAGGTTTTGAACGGGCAACCGGTGTAAAACTAAATTATCGCATTGTGGAAAGAAGAGCCGGTGACATCGAAAAAATATGGGCCGATACAACTTATGCCAATGAAGAACTGGGCTGGAAAGCTGAAAAAGAACTGGATGAAACACTGCTTTCGGCATGGAACTGGGAGAAAAAAGTAAGAAGAATTAAATAAGAAATAAATGAAAACCATCCTTATTACCGGCGGAGCCGGATTTATCGGGTCGCATGTGGTGCGGCTTTTTGTGAACAAATATCCTGAATATAAAATTGTCAATCTCGATAAACTGACGTACGCCGGGAATCTTGCCAATTTGAAAGACGTGGAAGACAAACCCAATTACGAATTTGTAAAAGGCGACATTGTTGACAGTGAGTTTATTCAGAAATTATTTGCCGAAAAACAATTCGACGGGGTGATTCACCTGGCCGCAGAATCGCATGTTGATCGTTCAATTTCGAATCCGACCGAGTTTGTTTTTACCAACGTTATCGGCACCGTGAATTTACTGAATGCAGCAAAAACCATCTGGAAAGATAATTTCGCAGGAAAGATGTTCTATCATATTTCTACCGACGAAGTTTATGGTTCACTGGGCGAAGAAGGAATGTTTACCGAAGAAACAAAATACGACCCGCACAGCCCGTACTCGGCATCAAAAGCCAGTTCCGATCATTTTGTACGCGCATATCTCGATACTTTTGGTGTTCCGACAGTCATTTCAAACTGCTCAAACAATTATGGTTCTTTCCAATTCCCCGAAAAGCTGATTCCGTTGTTTATTCACAACATAAAAAACAACAAACCGCTGCCGGTTTACGGCAAAGGCGAAAACGTGCGCGATTGGCTTTGGGTTGTTGACCACGCCCGCGCCATCGATGTAATTTTCCACCAGGGAAAAGTTGGAGAAACCTACAATATTGGTGGTTTTAATGAGTGGACAAATATTGCGCTCATAAAACTGATGTGCCGGAAGATGGATGAGAAACTGGGCCGCCCGGCAGGAGAATCGGAAAAACTGATAACTTATGTGAAAGACCGCGCCGGCCATGATTTACGTTATGCTATTGATGCCACAAAAATCAAGCGCGAACTGGGCTGGGAACCTTCGTTACAGTTTGAAGAAGGAATAGAAAAAACCATCGATTGGTACCTCAAAAATACAGAGTGGCTTGAAAATGTAACCTCGGGCGACTACCAGAAATACTACGAGCAACAGTATGTGAAAAGGTAAAAAGCCTCTCCCCGGCCCTCTCCACAGGAGAGGGAGTAGAAAAAAATCCAAACTTTTATAATGTTAAAAAAGTCCCTCCTGTGGAGGGATTTAGGGAGGCTTCTTTTTTATATAGATTTTTATTCTATCTTTGCGCCACATTTTTAAAAAATAAGTATGTCAGTAAAAATGAGACTAGCGCGGCATGGCCGCAAAAGGTATGCTTACTACCACATTGTGGTGGCAGATAGCAGGGCGCCACGGGATGGCAGGTACATTGAATCAATCGGAACTTATAATCCGAATTCAAATCCTGCTACTATCAATCTCGATTTTGACAAAGCTTACGACTGGCTTACAAAAGGCGCACAACCAACCGACACCGTACGTGCAATTTTGTCGTACAAAGGTGTGCTCTACAAAAAACACCTCATGGGTGGTGTTAAAAAAGGTGCATTCGATTTAGCTGAAGCTGAAAGAAAGCTCGACGCATGGATGACCGAAAAAGATGCCAAAGTTCAGGCAAAAATCGATCGTCTTGCTGCCGATGCCGACAAGGAATTCAAAAAACAGTTTGCAGCCGAAGTAAAAGTGAAAGAACAGAAAGCAGCCGCCATTGCAGCGAAAAACGCTGAACTGGCTGCAGAAGCACAAGCCGCAAAAGAAGCTGATACAGAAGAAGCTCCTGCCGCTGAAGCTCCTGCCGAAGGCGCTGAATCTTAACAGAAAATCATCAATGCAAAATAAAACCATCTGCTTTAGGGCAGGTGGTTTTTTTGTTTCTGAAAAACCGAAAACATTATCTTTGCTTTTATGGAAACCATACCTAAAATTGATTGCGAAAAAACAGGGTACTTCAAAAAGACCCACGGAGTGCAGGGACAACTGGTACTCGAATACGAAATTCAGTTTGAAACAGCAATTGAAGAATGTACCCGGTTGTTTGTTGAAATAGATGGATTACTCGTTCCTTTTTTTATTGCTGAAAATGGATTCAGGTTCAAAGGCGCTGACTCAGCAATTGTAACGCTGGATGAAGTGAATACTGAAAAATATGCCAAAAGGTTGGTTGGGTCGGCTGTGTATCTTTTAAAATCTGAAGTGGAAATTGAAACCGAATTTGAAATAAGTAATCTGAAAGGTTTTGTTGTAATCGACGAAACACTGGGCGAGCTTGGAAAAATTGAGTTTGTTGATGATTATTCCGGAAATATCGTGCTGACCATTGATTTTAAAGGCAACGAACTGTTGATCCCATTTAACGAAGATTTCCTGGTGGAATTCAATGCCGAAGAGAAAGTTATAAAGCTTGATTTGCCCACAGGGTTGGTTGATGCTGAATAACTTTTTAGAATCCTGTCAACTTTTCCAAAGTTTAAAACTTTTGAAAAGATGCAGATTTTTTAATTTTTCTGACTTTTCTGCCAAATGTGTAACTTCAATCAAATTTCGTCGTCATTTATTCGTTTTATTTTAAAATATTCAGATA
>CAZXVT010000019.1:0-42347 GCA_964644015.1 uncultured Maribellus sp. | reverse complement strand
CGTTTTCACTCTTTACAAACTGTCAATTTTTATTTGAAAAAAACGGTTAAAAGTAGATTATTTTTTATTCAACGAACCCGGTGGATAAAAAATACAAGTGAAAAAAATGGCAATTCGATTTGTGGTTAGCTCAATTTTACCACCATTGGGTTAAGAGAAAACCGAGTAATTTTTGATATTCAACTAAAAGACTGAAACAGAGTTTTTTAAATTGCTATTTTACATTTTTTCGTACCGTATCATTCACAACTTTGCTGAAAATTCGTACCGTAACAGTTTTAATATTTAGCTTATAGATTAGTCGAATATTAGAAGCAAGCAATAATAATCACCCTTCGACTCCGCTCAGGGTGACCGTCAGACTGAGCGCAGTCGAAGTCTGAGTGCACTAACTAAACCATATTGAACTATGTTCCAAAAAACTGCTATTTGAACGGTTTACATCGACAAAAACTCATAAATACCACTACCTGTTTTCAGTAATCTGTACCCATTTTCATCTTTTAAAAACTCAATTCCGCCAGCTTTTTCAACCGATTTTCCATTTTCAATCACTTTTTTTCCGCTCATCAACGGCACATAAACCGTAGCCACGCAACCCACCGGAACAGTAATTTTCACCGAAATCTGTCCTTCTTCTTTTTTCCATTCAATGCCGGCTTTCCCATAAACCGTTTGGTTGTAGTACTTTGCAAAGGTCAAATCTCCGGCAGGCTGTGGTTTAAAAATGATGTGCCGGTAACCCGGATTTTCGGTGTCGGCAGCCATTCCGGCCAACTGACGGTAATACCAGATTAACCCGCCGCCAAACATCGGGTGGTTGTGCGAACCTTCCTCACTCCATTGTTCGCGCGAAGTTGTGGAACCCAATTCGAGCCAGCGGCCATAACCGGGTTTGTCGCGTTTGTTCATGGCTTCGTAAGCCCATTCGTGCATCCCGTTTTCGGTGAGCACTTCAAAGAAAAACTGTGTGCCAAAAATCCCTGTATCGAGGTGACCTTTGTTTGCAGCAATGTCAGCTTTCAACGCTGCAATCACCCGTTGGTACTGACTGACCGGAACACCCATTTTCAATGCAAAAATATTTCCGCCGGCTTTGCCGTATGTTCCGTTTTTTTCATCGTAAAACTTCTTCCAAAAAGCTTCGCGGATTTGTTGTGCCAGACTGCTGTATTTTTTTGCGTCGTCGGTTTTGCCCAGTGCTTTTGCCGATTTCGCGGCGAGGTCGGTACAACGCCAATAATAAAAAGTGTGTACAAGTTCGTCGGACGGCAGGCTTCCGGGCGCAACCCATTCGCCTAAATTATACCATTTCAGTACTTTACCATCGTTGCCGGTACGTTTCGAGTGCATTATTCCATCGGCATCAACCCAGGTTTGCATGTAGCCGATGTACGCTTTCATCGCCTCAAAATTGTCGGCCAACATATCTTTTGAACCTGTTTGAAGGTAAAACTCCCAGGGCATAATACAAATTGCCGCGCCCCAGGCCACACCACCGCCACAACCCGGTTGCCACGGCGCTCCGTTCGGAACATAGCCAGTTTCAGGATTTTGGGCCTCGCGCATGTCGGTTATCCATTTCTGATAAAAAGCTTTTGCATCGAAATTGTGCATCACGCTAACACACGCCACCTGACCGTCGCCAGTGTAGCCGTTTCGCTCGCGGTGCGGACAATCGCTGGCCAGTCCGCCATGCATGTTGTCTTTTTGGCTCTGTTTCCAGATGTTGTTGATTTGGCTGAAAAGCGGGTTTGAAGTTTCAAATTCAGCCGATTCAGGAACGTCGGTGTAAACAAATTCAGCCACAATATTTTCGGGTTTCAGTTCGCCGCGCCAGTTTTTAATTTCAACGCCACTAAATACAAACCAGTTAAAACGCGGAGCGTAGTTTTCGGCGCCATTACCGTTGCAGATGTAGGTATTGTCACCTGAATATAGATTGCTGTTAAACGAAATATCGATTTTCTGACCGGCAGGAGCCGACACATTTTTCAGCCGCACCCAACCCGAAATCTCCCTGCCAAAATCGACAAACCAGTTGCCATTGGGCAGTTTCTCAATTTTTTTGGGTTGAAGTTGTTCCATTACTTTGTCGGTGGGCGAGGTGTGTGCTGTCAGCTTTCCAAAAGGCGCTTTCCGGATGGCCGCATTTTCCCAGCTTTTTGCATCGAACCCGGGTTTGCACCAGCCGGGCTGTTCAAGACGTGCGTCATACGTTTCACCGTAATACACCATGTTTTTCAGGATTGGGCTTTTGGCGGCTTTCCAGGTTTCGTCGCTGGCCACAACTTCTTCTGAACCATCGGTATAGGTGATATGCAATTGCCCTAAAAAGCGGGTGCTTCCATAACCTTCACACCAGAACATCCGCGGATTATAAAATCCATTCCCCAGAATTGCCCCGATGGCGTTTTCGCCCTTTACCAACATTGTCGTTACATCGTAAGCGAGGTACATCACCTTGTAACCAGCAAAATTATCTTCCACATTAATCGACATTTGACCCAGCAGCGGACGTTTCCCGTAGTTGGTGATGTTGGGGACCAGTACATCGTTCCCGGCTTTTTGGCCATTCACAAAAAACTCGAAATAACCAAGTCCGGTAACAAATGCTACAGCGCTTTTTACCTGTTTCTCAATGGCAAACGATTTACGAAGCATGGGCGCTGCCGGACCAAATTCATCAAACTTCTGGCCCGGAAAATCGGGTCGTTTGAAATGTTCCTCTCCTTCCCAGGGAGCACCAATCCATTTGGCTTTCCATTCAGCCTGATTCAGGATTCCCATGCGCCAGAAAGCAGGTTCGCTCCACCCCGAAACATCACCGTTTTTATCCCAAACCCGCACCTGCCACCAGCATTCTGTGCGCGACGCCAGAGGTTTTCCGGTATACTGAATGCGGGTTGACTCACGGCTCTCGGTTTTACCACTGTCCCACAAGTCGGGTTTTTCAAGTTTATCTTCAGAGGTTGCAATTCTGATCTGATAAGCAGTCTGAAACTGTCCGCGTTCATTTTCGCCGGCAATATTTATCCATGCCAGCCGGGGTTGCCGGATATCGACCACAGTGGGATTTTGAAGGTATTCACAGGTGAGTTTTGTTGGGGTGATTCTGCCAAAAGAATGTAAGTTTCCTGATATTATCAGAGCAACAATCAAAAAAATATATTTTGCTTTCATTGGTTTAGTTTTTTAAATATAATGATACAATTTCCGAATATAGTAAGTTTTTCAAACCCGTTATCAACCAAAGAAATTTAAAGAGCAACATATATTTCAGGGATCAAAAACTACAGCTTTATCAAGCGTATTGCTTTTACAAGGCCTGCCTCCTGCATCTTTTTTGTAACAAGTTTGAGCACCAGTTTTTCTACTCCTTTTTGGAGTGAAATATTGCCAACAGGCATCCATGCCCATGTTCTTTCAACCGACTCAGTACGCTGTACATAATCAGCATCGGGCAAAACTTCGGAATTAAATGGTTTATCGATAACAAAATGAAATGACGCCGATTTGGATTGTAAAAGAAACTGACTACCCAAATCCTTTGTCATGCAGCCATATTGCAATTCAACCCTGTAATTACCAGAATGCTGCATGTTTAGTTTCCAATAAACAGAATCGCCGTTTTGCACCCAGTTTTCGGTGTGTGATTGGTTGGGATGAATGCTTGAATACTTAACTTTTCCCGAAAGAATGGCATCCTGAACGGGTAAGGTAATGCTTCGTTCATCAGGAAAACCGGCTACAATGGTGGTTTGTGGCTGGTATCCGCTAACCATTTCGTTCTCCCATTTCTTATATTCATCTAAAAGCTGACCTTTAATTTCCGGGAATTGTGCTGAAATTTCGGTTTTTTGCGATGGGTCGGATAGCATGTCGTAAAGCAAAGCATCACCATTGGCAACTGTGAGCCGGTAACGGTTATTTCTGATTGAACCAGCTCTGCCCTCCAACGGATATTGAGGCTGTCGCGAATAAATATAGCGGTCAAAATTCTGTGATTCTCTGAAAATCGTGTTGCTCAAATCAACGCCATCTATGGGTAAATCAGGCTTATAATCTATTTCACACAATTTCAGCAAAGTGGGGAAAAGATCGATTCCCTGGGCCAGTTGAGTTGTATTTCCTGCTTCAATTGAACCCGGCCACGAAATGTAAAACGGGACCCTGACGCCGCCCTCATCCACATTGCCTTTTTTGCCTTTCATTTCACCATTGTAACGAAAAGTATTGGGACCGTTGTCTGAGAGAAAAATGACAATGGTTTTTTCTCTTAAATTAAGCTGCTCAAGTTTTTCCAGTATCAGCCCGATATTTTCATCCATATTTTCAACCATCCCGTAAATACAGGCCAGTTCGTTATCCAGTCCCCTGCTTTTGTATTTGCTAAAATATTTCTCCGGAACCTGAAAAGGCGAGTGTGGCACATTGTAAGGGACGTAACACAGAAACGGCTTCTTGGCATTTCTGTCAATAAAATCAAGAGCCTGCCGGGTGAAATAGTCTGTTGCATATCCTTCCGATTTTACATCTTTGTCGTTGTGCTGATAAATGGCATCGTAGTAATATCCAAGATGGCCAACCATAAATCCCACATATTCGTCGAACCCTTTCCGGTTGGGATGTTGCAGATAATAGCCACCGTTATGCCACTTGCCAAAACAGCCTGTGGCATAGCCATTTTGTTTTAGTACCTGGGCAAAAGTGGTTTCGCGGGGATTCATGTTTTCGTAACCTTGGGTAACTGACGAAACCCCTGTGCGAAGAAAATAACGGCCGGTTAATATTTCGGCCCGTGTTGGAGCACAGAGCGGACAAACATAAAAGCGGTCGAAACTCATGCTGTTATCAGCCAGTTTGTCGAGAACGGGTGTTTCGATTACCGGATTTCCGTTTGCACGAATATCGCCCCAGCCCATATCGTCAGCGAGGATTAGAACAATATTGGGCCGGACCTGAGATTTTGCAAAGTCAATATAAAATACAGACAGGATAAGTACCCAAAATTTAAGAATTTTCATATCTGCAAACTTTGTTTTTTTAATCTATAAATTACAAGCTATTCCAAACTTATTATTACCCTCCGGTAACTCACCAGCGAGGGATTTCCGTTGTCGCGGACTTCTAATACGAGGTGAATTTCATTGTCGCCCAAATCTTCGGGAACTTTCAGATTGAGCAAGGCAGTTTTCGCATCTTCAGGCAAAACATTTCCGGGGTACGAACTTGCATTTTTATAGAAAAACCAATTGTACGAAAGTTGGTTTCCATCCGGATCCGATGATTTGGATGCATCCAGCCTGATTGTTTTTCCGGATTTCACTTTCATCCTGATTATCTTGTTACTGCTGTCTTTCCCAATTGCGGCAACCGGTTCGTGGTTTACTTCCTGTGGCGATTTTACTGACCACTGCAGCCGGTTCAAAAAACTGTTTTTTGCATCGGGAACCCAGCGAAGCAGTTCGTTTACATCCACTTTACAGGTTGAATAGTACCGGTCGGGGAACGGGCCGTCCATTTTTTTGAACATCGTTCCCCAGCTTCCCATCATTGGGTCGGCCGGATCGTTCAGTCCAAGTGCAGCGCTGATCAGGTACAGAAAAGCCGGGGTGTCGCCTTCGCCGCCGTGATCGTAAATGTTCGACATTGGCCCATGGCCGTTCACTTCCTGCTGTTTCATCACACCAATGTATTTCCAGAAATGTCCTTCATCCAGTAAAAGCCATCCGGGATTGTAACGCTCTCCGTTATAAGTCGATTTTGTGTCGCCCATGTTGAGACAGCCATGCGTTTTCACATCGTCAAGCTTAATCATGAAATCAAACGTAATCTCCTGAAGATGAATCCCGAAAATATGCAATTTGGCCATCAGTTTCCTGAATTTCTCTTCGCCATTTTTTTGGTTGAAGCGGTAGAGCGCCTGCACCATCGTAATGGGGCCTCCCCAGACCTGAACGTAAATCGGGCGTTCGTCGTTTTTCTCGAAAACCTGTTGCAAAAACTCGCATCCTTCCGAATCTTTGGGTTCACCGTTTGGATTGAGCCCTTCGCCAATCCAGTCTTCGAATTTGATTTCTCCCCAGGATGTTTCCACTTTGCGGCCGGCAATTTCGGCATTGAATTTCCGGGCATTGGTGAGCCAGATGATAGGCAAAGCGCCGCGACCTTTTTTCGTTGCCGCCTGAAGTTGTTCGGGGGTAATCAGGTCGCTTTGGTGTTTTTTCAACTGAACATATTCTTTTTTGTAGGCTTCGATAATTCCCTGTGCTTTCTTCCACGGCCCCGGATCGTTATAAGTGAAGTCGGGCAACTGAGGCGTCACAATAATCGCTTCCGTATCGAACAAATGCGAATAATACAGGTAACGGATGAGTGAATTTCCGTCGTCGTGGGTCTGGTCGGTTAAAATAACCACCCTGAATTTTTCGGCTGAAAAACCTGAAAAAGGAAGCACTAAAATCAGTAAAAAAAGGATTTTGTTGTATTTATTCATTGGTTATTGATTTGATAGCAAGCTGGTTTATTTAGGTTGAATTTATGTTTCAAATCATTAGAGATTGTTGAGTTTTGACAATCTATTCAAGCAGAAAGAAATTGTTATTTTAACAATCAGTATGATTGTAAAAATCCTCTTTCCATTTGATTTTTCTCTTTCATTGTAATTTTGCTTTCAACGGTTTTTCATGTTTAAAATTATTCAATTCGATATCACCAATCGTGTTGAATAATTAACTGCAGCTCCTTTGAAATGCAGAAAATAGGTGCCAGCGGCAACGTCGTCAATAACCAGTTGCTCAGGTAAAAAATCACTAACCTCAATATTTTTAATCGTGCTTCCGTTGATGTTTTTCAGCTGAATCTGCTGAATTGCTTTACTTTCGATGTTCTGGTAATTGATATTTAAGGTATTGGAAAACATTGGATTCGGAAATATGTGTATTGCGGATTCATTATTAATTTCAATAGTTGATGAGGATGTGGCCAGAAAAGAAACTGCTTCCTTTGCGTTGTTTTTAAACTGTTCTACAATGTATTTTCCATGTTCAGTAAGGTCGGCATCTGTTGAGTAGCCTTTTGTATAATTAGCTACAATGTCGTAATAAGTTTCATCCGGATTGCTGTTCCATGCCCAAAAAAGCCAGCCAATTCCGTGTTTATTGCTTTCGCTGATAATAGTTTTCGGGTCATACAAAGTAAAATTATCGGGAGCGCCAGTCCAGCCAAACTCACCCACAATCACGGGTATTTTTTTGTCCCTGAATTTTTGCAGATACTCTTCCACATAATACTGCCAAACCTGTTTACTCTTTTCTTTGGTCATCCAGAGTCCATAAAAGTGAATGGCAAAAAGGATATTTTTTTCAGGGTCGAAATCGAGCAGTTCCTGAGCATAATTCATCAGTGTGGTAGGATTTTGGCCACAACCTCCGGCATCGATTAAAATGGTGTTTTTAATGCCGGCAGTTCTCATGGCAGTAATAGCCTTTTTATATCCGTCGCGATACAACGTATTGGCAGGTCCCCACTCGTTGGCAACATTTACAATCAGGTATTTCTCATAATCTTTACAAAGTGATACCAAATTTGGCGAACACCAGTAATCAACCACTCTTTTCAGGTTTTTGTTTTCTGTATCCGTTTCGTAACCGTTGCCACAGGTAACATCATGAAATTCGAGAATGGGAATAATTTTGTTATCGACGCAGGCTTTTACACAGGCTTTTTGTTTGGTAAAATTGCTTTGCCACGACCACGAATTGCTGGCATCGTTGGTAACAGAAACGATTCGTGCACAGTTTGCCCCGGCTTTTTTCATGTCGGGGAACGATTTCATGGCATTGGCTTCCGATTGCCAGAAAACTGCTGTGTTGGCACCAATCGGAATAAATTCGGCGCCGCTGGCATCGTACAGTTTTCCGTCCAACACAAAAAAACCTTTCCCTGTGTTGTATTCAGGCCTGGCTTCCTGCGCGTTAACAGTATTAACAAGCGTGAAGCCCGTTAAAAGTAAGAAGAAAAATATTTTAAGTTTTGTCATTTTTCAAATACAATTTAAATTGTTTAAAATATGAGATAGATGTTAAGTGATTTAAAATAAAGTATTTATAATTTCTTTTATATAAAATCTTTGACAATCATCTATTTCAGCACAGCCACAAAACCACCATACGGAAGCACTTCCACTTTCAATTTCTCGCCTGTTTTTACTGAAATGTCCGATGAACTGAATTCTTTTTCAGTTGCGCCATCGGTAATTAATGTGGCTGCCCAATCTTTTTGCTGCAAACGGTTTAGGTCGATTTCCCAGGCCTGTTTTTCGCCGGTTCCGTTAATTCCTCCAATGTACCAGGTGTCGCCTGATTTGCGGGCCATCACGCAATCTTTTCCGGGGTAGCCAGCCAATAGAATTGATTCGTCCCAGGCTGCAGGAACGGTTTTCAGGAAGTTTTTCGGAGCTTCGGGCAGCGTGAGGTATGAATTACAGTCGCTTGCATAATGCTGAATTCCCGACTCAAACACCACCGAAAGCGCCAATTCGTGCCCAAAAGTGGTGATGTGCGGATAGCGCTGGTTTGAAAAAGTGACGGGTGTATAATCCATCGAACCGACTACATTGCGGGTAAATGGCAGAATGGTATTGTGCCATTTGGCCATTTCAGGATATTTTTCATCAAAAGCATACGATTCGGCGCCGCGAACAGCTTCCATCGAAACAAGGTTGGGCCAGGTTCGGTTCCAGCCGCGGGGTAGGGTGCAGCCATGAAAATTCACCATTATTTTGTTATCGGCAGCATCTTTTAAAATATCAAAATATTGTTTGATAATGGCAGGTTTATCGCTCTGAAAAAAGTCAACTTTCACGCCTTTCACGCCCCATGAAGCCAACTTCTGAAATTCTTCCTTTCGTTTCACCGGGTCACTCATGATATCGCGCGGACGTTCGGTAACTTCATTGTGCGGACCACCAGAATTGTACCACATCAGAATTCCCACATTTTTTGAAGCTGCGTATTTTGTAAGCTGCTCCACATTTCCGCCAGTCATCAGGTCCCAGTTGGCATCCACCAGTGAATATTCCCAGCCCATTTCTGCAGCCATGTCCACAAATTTCACCAATGACTGGTAATTTTTCGGACTTGGCCAGTCGCTCCACCAGCTCCACGACGCGCGGCCCGGTTTAATCCACGATTCATCCTGAATTTTGGAAGCCGGATTGAGAGAAACAACCAGGTCTGACTCAACAATTCCGGCCAGATTATCGGATACCTGAATCACGCGCCACGGCGATGACCAGGGCAAAACTGAATGCGGAATATTGGTGCAGGTATTTTTGGCTTCCTCTTTTTCAGGCATCCTGATGGTGTACAACCCGCCGGGTGCTTCAGGCTGTAAATGCGCGCCAAACCAGGTTGAATCCAGCGCTGCTTCGGTTATCAGCAACCAACCGTTGCCGGTTTCGAAAAGTGCCGGAAAACACCAGCCTTCTTCTCCGGGAGCCTGTGTTCCGATAGGTATGCCGTTTTCATAATATCTTTCGTATCCCGGGGAATACGTGGTAACCTTGTCGTAAGGCTGAATCCAGGTTTTTCCCTCGCCTGCAACGGCAAAACCGGTCAGTTCGTTTTCTATGCTGAAAAGGTTGCTGTCGGTTTCAGGAAAACGGTACCTGAAAGCCACCCCATCGTCGGAAGCCCGCGCAATGACCTGCATTTTCTGACCGGTTTCGTTTTCGAAATTCAGCGTCATTTCGCTGGCTTTATAAGCAATAACTTTCCGTTTCCCGGTGGGCAATGTAAATGTTTCGTCAATATTTCCGGCAGGTTCCATTCCTGTAAATTTCAGGTTTCCGGCAAACGAGGCATCGGCCCGTTGCAGCCCGAGCGGAGAGTCAGCAATCACCATTTTTTCCTCCCCGTTTTTCTGCGTCGAAACCTGGTAAACCAGCGATTTGGTTTCGGTTTGTTTCACTGTAAATTTCAGGTTTTCTGAAGGCGAAAGTACCGACCATTGTGTTTTGTCAGTACCGCAGGAAAATAACAAAACAGTCGCTGTCATAAATAACAGTTTTAGATAATTAGTTTTCATTTTTATATGGTTTAAGTTGTTTCAGGTTATTGGTTTAAAACGAAATACGGTTTTCCACCTGTTTCAGCCATTCACGGGCCAGTAACTCGTGGCCGGCAACTGTCGGGTGAACGCCATCCCACATCCAGTATTCTGCGGGTACTTTTTCGCAGACTTTGTTAAAAACCTCCTGCAAAGGAACAAAAACTGTATTGTATTTTGCCGCCAGTTTTTTAACCACCTCCCGGCGTTTGTCGATATCTGCATAATAGACCTCCCAATTTTCGGCAACTCTCCCTACTTTCAGGATAAAAGGTTCACACAAAACAAACAGAATTTCAGGGAATTGGCTTCGTGTTTGTTCGAGCAAAGCATCATAAGTTTCCTCAAACTTTTCGACCGAAACAACGGGTGGTCGGGTAAAAACAACCGATGCTGCATCGTTCACGCCCACAAGAATACTTAAAACATCCGGTTTCAGGTCAAGCGTGTCCTTTTGCCAGCGGTCGGCCAGATCGGTAATTTTGTGCCCACTGATTCCACGGTTGTAAAACCTGTAGTTTTTCTCCGAAAAATCAGCACCAATGCGGCTGGCAATGCTGAATGCATAACCGTGACCCATAATATGGTTCGGGTCTTCGTTTCGTCCGCGGTTGCCGTCGGTTATCGAATCGCCCTGAAAAAGAATGGCGGCGTTACTTTTCAACTTTTTTTCAGGCTGAACTATATTTTCTGCCGAAGTTCCGATAACTGGCAAAAAACATCCGGCCAACCCGGCGGTGGCTGTGTTCCCAATAAATTTTCTGCGTGAATATTGTTTCATAATCCAATGGGATTTTTTTTACAATTTCACTTCTCCCGATTTTCCTTTTCCGATTTTCAAATCATAGGTTTTGCCGGTATAAATTACTTTACACGGATTCCCGGTTTTGCTTAAAACACTGGCTTTTGTTACTTTTCCGTCTTTCCACTCCATCGAAACCTCAAAACCTCCGCGGGCACAAAGTCCTTTTACCGATCCTTCTTTCCAGGTATCGGGCAGAGCGGGCATCAGCGTAATTTCATTTTCCGACGACTGTACCAGCATTTCGGCAAAAGCTGCCGAGCCGCCAAAGTTGCCGTCAATCTGGAATGGCGGGTGAGCATCAAAAAGGTTCGGGTAGGTTCCGCCACCGCCACCATAATTTGTTTTCCTCATCCCGTCGGGTTCCACGTATCTGAGTAACTCACGAATCATTTTGTAAGCACGGTTTCCATCCTGCAACCTGGCCCATAGATTTATCCGCCAGCCTTTCGACCAGCCGGTTGTTTCGTCACCTTTTATATTCAGTGTTTTTGCACAGGCAGCAGCCAGTTCAGGTGTTTTCAGCGGTGTAATGTGGTGGCCGGGGTGCAGGCCAAACAAATGCGACTGGTGCCTGTGTTGCGGTTCAGCATCTTCCCAGTCGTAATACCACTCCTGCAGGTTTCCTTTTTTACCCACTTTGTATGGATGCAAACGGGCAAGCGCATTTTCGAGTTCTTTTACAAAAGCATCATCGGTTTTCAGCGCTTTGGCAGCATCGATGGTATTTTCGAAACACGAGCGAATCATGGCAAGGTCGGCAGTGCCACCATACAAAGTTGCCCCGCGGTATCCTTTGTCGGTGATATACACATTTTCAGGAGAAGTGGAAGGCGACGGAATCAGTTCACCATTTTTTTCGACCAGCCAACCAAGGCAAAACTCGGCAGCACCTTTCAACACCGGGTAACCTTCATTTTTCAGCCAATCTTTATTTTGCGTGAAAATATAATGTTCCCAGATGTGTGTACTCAGCCACGTTCCTCCCATGTACCAGTTGGCCCAAACCGGGTCGCCACCGCCAAAATCACCCACCGGGTTGCTCATCGCCCAGATGTCGGAATTGTGACAGGCTGCCCAGCCCTTCTGAACGCCCAGAAATGTTTTGGCCGTTACTTCGCCTGTTTTCGATATATTGTTAACAAAAGTGAGCAGCGAGTTGTGCATTTCTGAAAGATTGGTGGTTTCGGCGCCCCAGTAATTTTCTTCAGCATTGATGTTGATGGTATAGTTGCTGCTCCACGGCGGGCGCATGTATGGATTCCACAAACCCTGCAGGTTGGCCGGAACGCCCGGTGTGCGTGAGCTGGCAATCAGCAGGTATCTTCCATATTGGAAATAGAGGATTTCAAGATTTTTATCTTCTTTGCCTTCGGCGTAACGTTTTAATCGTTCGTCGGTGGGAAGGTTGGGAGCGGTGGTAGCGCCCAGGTTGAGTTCAACCCGTTTGTAAAAATGCTGGTAGTCGGCAATGTGTGCTTTTTTCAAAGTTTCGAAAGATTTTGCTGATGCATTTTTTAACTGGTTTTCTGCTATTCCCAGGTAATCTTTTCCCTGTTTCACGGGGTCTTTGTCGAACCCGTTAAAACTTGTGGCGATGGAAACCATAACAACAGCTTCGGTTGCGCCTTGAACCACCAGCGAACTATCGGTTTTTGCCACGTTGCCTCCTATGTTTTTTATACTGAAAAATGATGCAAAACGGGTTCCTTTTGTTTCATCGAAAACAACTGCATTTTCTTTGTCACCCACATAATTGGGCAAAGCTTTCGCCGGAACATAACCGCTTGCTTTCAGTTCGTTTCCGGAAGTGGTGATTTTGTATTTTAACTGGCTGTCGAATTTCAGTTTGAAATCGAGTTTGCCTTTTTTATCGGCAGTAAGTTTTATTACAAAAACCTGGTCGGGATTCGAAAGAAAATATTCGCGGGTGTATTTTACACCGTCAATTTCATAAGTCACTTTCGAAACTGCATTTGAAATGTCCAGTTCGCGGTAGTAGTTTTTTGCTTCTCCTGAATTAGTAAAATTGAGGTACATATTCCCCAGCGGTGCATACGATTCAGAGAATTTTCCCTGCACTTTTTTTTGCAATTGGTCGGCAAGCTGGTAATCTTCGTTGGCCAGCGCTTCACGAATGGCCGGAATGTTTTTGTAAGCCTCCGGATTCATGTACGGGTCAACCGGCCCGCCCGACCAGAGTGTGATGTCGTTCAAAAAGATTTTGTCGGATTCAACACCGCCAAAAACAGATGCTCCGGCAGTTCCGTTGCCCAAAACGAGCGTTTCCTCGAAATGGTTGGCAGGCTGGTTGTACCAGAGTTTTTCTGATGACTGCGACCATGAATTCAGTGAAATAATTGCAAAAAGAATGACAATCAGTTTTTTCATATCGATTTAGTTTGTTTTTTTTATTAGGATGAGAGCACTAAAATATTCATTTTTTCCTGAATGAACCTTTTTTGCCTTTCATCGGGCTGAAATTGGAAAAAAAACAGCAGAATCTCAGGATTTTATTAATCTCAAAAAATTAGATTTGCAGCCTGATTTTAAAAAATATACACTGTGAAAAAACTGATTTATTTAACTGCGATTGTTGCCGTACTTTTTTCGTGCAGCCAATCAAAAAAAACTGAAAAAGTGATGAATCCATTTTTCGAAACTTACACAGCACCTTTCGGAGTTCCGCCTTTTGATAAAATAAAAAATGCGGATTATTTGCCTGCTTTTACCGAGGGGATGACAAGGCAGAATGCAGAAATTGAACAAATTGTTTCGAATACTGCTGTGCCCGATTTTGCCAATACCATTGAGGCTTTTGAACGCAGCGGAGAATTGCTGACCAGGGTTTCGGTTGTGTTTTTTAATGTAAAAGAAGCTAATACAAACGATTCTATCGATGCAATTGCTGAAGAAGTGGCTCCGAAACTGTCGCAGCACCGTGATGCGATTATGCTGAATGAAGCACTTTTTGGCAAAATGAAAGCGGTTTACGACAGAAAAGACAGTCTCAATCTGAATGCTGAACAAGCCCGTTTGCTTGAAGAAACCTACAAAGGTTTTGTAAGAAGCGGTGCCAATCTCGCGCCCGAAAAAAAGGAAGAACTTAAGAAAATAAATGAAGAGCTGGCCATGCTCGAACTGAAATATGATAAAAACCTGCTTGCCGAAACCAACGGTTTCAAGCTGGTTATCGATAAACAGGAAGACCTTGCCGGGTTGCCAGAAGGTGTGATTGCCAGTGCGGCTGAAGAAGCCAAAGTAGCCGGAATGGAAGGAAAATGGGTTTTCACTTTGCAGAAACCAAGCTGGATTCCGTTTGTGACCTATTCTGAAAAACGCGATTTGCGCGAAAAACTTTACAAAGCCATGTACAACCGTGGCGACAACAACAACGAAAACGACAACAAAGCACTGATTAACCAGTTTGTGAACCTGCGCCTGAAAAAAGCCAACATTATGGGTTACGACAGCTGGTCGGCCTATGTACTCGACGATGCCATGGCCAAGAACCCTGAAAATGTGTACAGCTTGCTTCAGAAAGTATGGAATCCGGCTATCAAACGTGCCAAGGAAGAATTGGCCGATATGCAGAAAATGGTGGATGCAGAAGGTGGTAATTTTAAAATTGAAAGCTGGGACTGGTGGTACTATGCCGAAAAAGTACGCAAAGCAAAATACGACCTCGATGAAGAACAACTTCGCCCTTATTTCGAGCTGAATAACGTACGTGACGGTGCTTTTGCAGTTGCCACAAAATTATTCGGACTTACTTTTACCCAACTCGAAAATATGCCGCTTTATCATCCCGAGTGCCAGGTTTTTGAAGTAAAAGATGCCGATGGTTCGCTGATTGGTGTGATTTATCTCGACTTTTATCCGCGTGAATCAAAAAAAGCCGGTGCGTGGATGACTAACTATCGCGAACAATATACTTCGCCCGAAGGTGAAAATGTTCGTCCGGTGGTTTCGCTTACCTGCAATTTCTCGAAACCGGTTGGAGATAAACCCGCCCTTTTGAGTTACGACGAAGTGGAAACTTTCTTCCACGAATTTGGACATGGGTTGCACGGGCTTCTATCGCAGTGTACTTATGAAGGCCTGGCCGGAACCAATGTTTCGCGCGATTTTGTAGAGTTGCCGTCGCAGATTATGGAACATTGGGTTGCACAACCCGAAGTACTGAAAATGTATGCAAAACATTACCAGACCGGCGAAGTGATTCCACAGCAACTGATTGACAAGATGGAAAAAGCCGGCAAATTCAACCAGGGTTTTGTAACTGCTGAATTTATTGCTGCTGCTTTCCTCGATATGGATTTCCACACCATAAAAACTCCCGGTGACATTGATGTAAATGCATTTGAAAAAAGTTCGATGGACAGAATCGGGTTGATAAAGGAAATCATTCCGCGCTACCGTTCAACTTATTTTGCGCATGCATTCCCGGGTGGATATTCAAGCGGATATTACAGTTATACCTGGGCCGAAGTGCTGGATGCCGATGCTTTTGATGCTTTCAGGGAAACCGGCGATATTTTTAACCAGGATGTTGCCAAATCGTTCCGCTCCAACGTGCTCGAACGCGGCAACACCGACGAACCGATGAAGTTATACCTCAATTTCCGTGGCAAAGAACCCGGAATTGAACCGCTGCTGAAAAACAGGGGTTTGTTATAAAAAAAGCCATATTGAAATAGGAGCAGATTCCTCACTTTGTTAGGAATTACAAGATTATTGGGATGCTAAGGAGAAAAAGAACAAGGCGGCTTTTGCCGCCTTGTTCTTTTTCTCCTCTCATTTTATTATACCTGTCTTTCCGAAGGAGCGGGCGACAGAGGAATCTTTTGAATGCGGTATTTTATTCCACCAAATCGCAAACCTCTGCACCAGTAACTTTTATTAAATCATCGGGGTTAATTTTGAACTGCAACCCGCGCTGTCCGGCACTTACAAAAATATGGTCAAATAAAATGCAGGTTTCGTGAATGAATGTGGGAAATGGTTTTTTCATCCCGATTGGCGAGCAGCCGCCACGAATGTAACCGGTTAGCGGAAGCAGTTCTTTTTGTTGAACCATCGCACAGTTTTTATTGCCCGAAACTTTGGCTGCCTTTTTCAAATCCACTTCGGCATTTCCGGGAATTACACAAACAAAAACACCGGTTTTGTCGCCCCGCAAAACTAACGTTTTAAAAATCCGCTCCACGTCCTGTCCGATTTTTTTTGCGAGTGAAATGGCGCTCAAATCGCTTTCGTCCACTTCATATTCAGCTATTTCGTATTGAATTGTTTTGGCGTCTAATAACCGGGCGGCGTTTGTTTTTTTCATTTTACTTCAATTCAGCTTTTTCTATTTCTGTGTAATAAATGACAGGTAGTTTTCTCTTGAAATCACATCGAATGTTGCGCTGGGATAATTAGAAGTCCAGGCGCCGGGAGCTTTTACCGTTTTCTTCTGGTATTTCATTTCGAAAGCAAAAAGACCACCATCCCGTTCTTCAATCCAGTGACATTATTAATATTAATTTTGTCATTACGATGACGAAATTAACGTTAATTATGTCGTTTAAGCTATAAATATCATTGTTAAATCACTGATGACGAGTTTGACATCAAGGATTCAGCGGTGTTTGTTTTTTTATTGTAAAGAGCAGAGAAACAATTCAATTACCAGGTTCTGTTTTTCATATACTCATCCAGCTCTTTCCGCGACATGGGTAGCTCATCCGGATTATCATCGAGCCATTTCAGAAAAGCCTGTTTTATTTCGTCGGTCCATTGCGTGTCAATCTGCCCCGGGGTATAAACGCCTTTCCGTAACATTTCGTGGCCAAATTTGTCACGCAGACCAATGAACTCGCCGGTCAATACAACTTTTTCAACCAAATGAGCCGGAACAAAAATCACTCCCTCGCGTTTTGCCAGCACCACATCGCCCGGCAGAACGGTTGCCCTTCCAATTCGGATTGGAACGTTGATTCCTGTAACGGTCATATTCTGAATAAACGAAGGATCCCAGCCGCGCACAAAACAGTTAAATCCTTCAATTTTCGAAAGGCCTTCAATATCGCGGACACTGCCGTCGAAAACCACACCTGTTTTTGATTTTGAGTAAATAGAATTACCCAGATTGTCGCCGATTAAGGTTCCGTCAATTACTTTCCCAAAGCCATCGGCCACATAAACATCTCGTTCTTTCAGCATATCGATGGGCCAGGAGTTGGTGGCTCCAATTCGTTTTTCAGCCTCCCCTGTTTTTTTGATGGGTTCAGCCATATCGGGCCGGGTGGGCATGTACTGCACAGTGAGTGCGCGGCCCACAAAAGGCTTGTCATTCAGCATTTGCCAACCACCTTCGAATTGGCAGTTGTAGCCCTCGTTGCGCAAAACACCCCAGGCTTCTTCAATAGAAAGATTGAGGAGGCGGTCCATCAGGTTGTTAGAAACCATCGGACGGCCGTATTTGTCACGATCACCTTTCCACTGCGATGAATAATATTCGATTTTCTCATTTGGCGGAACAATTTGTGCCTGCATTTCAAGGGTTGAAACTGCTATTAATATCAGTAATCCAAAAATTGTCTTCATATTAATTTGGTTTATTTGGTTTATAAAATTAATCTTCTTTGGTGTGGCTTCGCCACCAGGTTGCCAGTGTTGAGCCGGTAATGTTCATCAGCGGGCCAAACACCGCTGGTGCAAGTCCTACTGTTGCGACTTTCCCCATTTGAAGCGCCAGTCCTGAAGCAAGTCCACCATTTTGCATCCCGACTTCAAAAGCAATCGTCCGGCAATCTTTTTCGGGCATGCGCAGTATAAACCTGGCCACAGAATAGCCAAGTCCATACCCAAAACTATTATGAATAAAACAAGCCACTATCAGCAACAATCCCACATCGAGCAGGCTGTCGCGCCCGGCAGCCGTGATAATAGTAATGATAACAGCAATCCCAGCCATCGACACAAAAGCCAGTCCTTTATCCAACAGCGTTTTATCACCTTTTGCAAAAAAGCGGAATGCCACAGCTGCCAATGCCGGTAAAATGGCAAACCACAGGAAATCAGAGGCCAGCAATTGAATTAACTGAACTCCGGTAAGTTCTCCGGTACTCATTGAAATGAGGTTTTTCAGCACGATAATGGCGAAATAAGCCAATAATTGCAGAATCATGGAGCGGCCGTGTGTATGGCGATATGCAACAATATTGAATATCAATCCGGCGATAATTGGAAGTATCACCATATTAAAAATATCGAGCATCATCTTCCAGAAACTAACCTCAACCAGTTCTCCCGCCAAAAGCTTCATTAACAAGGGTGTCATAAAAGGAGAAATGATAGTGGTTATGGCTGTAATGGTAATTGATAAAGCCAGGTTGGCACGCGCAATGTATGACATTACATTGGAAGCCAGGCCGCTGGGTGAACTTCCGATTAAAATTACGCCGGCGGCAATTTCGGGAGGAAACCCGAAAATCGTGGCAATGGTAATTCCCAGAAATGGCATGATGGTGTATTGGCAAAGAATACCGGCAATCACACCTTTGGGCATTTTTATCACGTTGGTGAGATCGCTGAGTGCCATTTGAGAACCCATGCCAAACATGATGATTTGCAATAGCGGAATAATCAGTTTTTTAAACTGAAAATCGCCAATACCCAGAAAATATTGGGGAAAAAACATGGATACTGTGACGGCTGCAAAAATCCAGAGCGAATAGGAATATCCTTTCAGGTTTTCGAAACCACGTACACCCAGCGCCAGGGATACAAAAAACAAAACCATTGCAACACCCGAGTATGACGTTAAGTCCGAAATAAGTAGGATTGCAAAAAGCAAAATAAAAAACACTCCGCTCAACAGAATTCCTTTATAAAAACGCTGATTCATCAACTTCATTTAAATAATAATTCTGAAATTATAATGTTCTGATATTCTGACTTTTTATTTAGCTCCACTGCCGGTCCCACGAATTGCGGTTATTCCATTCGTCGGTAGGTGCAAAGAGTTTCTCGCCGGGTTTCAGATGTTCTTTAACCACTTCATCGTTCAAATCTATTCCAAGTCCCGGCGCTTCGGGTACAAAGGCGAATCCTTTTTCTGCAAGAGGTTTTTTACCCGTTACATAATCTTCCCAATAAGGCGTGTCCACATCATGATGTTCCAGTGCAATAAAGTTCTGGGTTGCAGCAGCACAATGTACATTAGCCATAAACGAAACCGGAGTTCCGGCAAAATGCATTGCCATCGGCACACCTTTTTCTTCGGCATAATCGCCGATCTTTTTGGTTTCGAGGATGCCGCCAGCCGAGGCAAGGTCAGGTTGAATCATGTCAACGGCATGGTTGTCAATTAATTCAATAAAAGCTTCCTTGCCAAATATATCTTCACCGGTGAGAGTGGGTGTGTTGATGGCGTGCGTGATTTCCTTCCATTTTTCGATATAAAACCACGGAACCATGTCTTCGAGCCAGGCAAGCTGGTATTTTTCGAGGGCATTGCCCAGTCTGATGGCGGTATTTGTATCGAAATGACCAAAATGGTCGGCGGCAAGTGGAATTTCGTATCCTACAATTTCACGCACCTGGCGCACATAATCGGTTAGTTTTTCGAGCCCGAGATCGGTAATCTGAATGCTGGTAAACGGATGTTTGGTGTTGCTCAGGTTTCCGGGTTTGCTGGCGTCCCACTCGCTTTGTCCACTCCAGAATTTTTCACCAATCAGGGCACCTGTAATATCTTTTATCAGGCCAACTCCAAAATCCATTTTCAGGAAAGTAAATCCCTGTTCCATCCGTCGTTTCATCCGTTCGGCATAAACAGCAGGATCTTTTGATGAAGGTGTGTCGGCATACAATCTTATTTTTTCGCGGTATTTTCCACCCAGCAGTTGATACACCGGAACACCATAAGCTTTTCCGGCCAAATCCCAGAGCCCCATTTCGATACCCGAAACACCGCCACCTTGTCGTCCATGACCGCCAAACTGTTTGATAATCTTGAAAATCTGCTCCACATTGCAGGGATTCAGACCCAGAATCCGGCTTTTCAGAAAAAGTGCATAACGCGGATCGGCAATATCACGGACTTCGCCCAGCCCGTAAACATCCTGGTTGGTGTAAATTTTCAGAATAGGCCCGTCAGTGGTATTCGCTACCCGCAGGTCGGTTATTTTCAGGTCTGACGGACTTGAATTCCGCGAAACATTTTGTGTGGCATACTCAACACTGGCTGCAACGTTGTTTGATTTGGCCAGAAAAGCAAGACTAAGCCCGCCAAGCATCGTTTTTGTTAGGAAAGTTCTTCTCCCGCTATTGTTCATGGTTTATACAGATTTAGTTAGTGTTGTAAATGTAAAAAAAGTTTTTTGTGAACTTCCCTTTACAGTGGGTTCAAAGAATAAGTTTATTTTTAAGAAGAGGGATTTTAAAAGAAAAGTGCCACAGCCGAAAGAAATGTAGCCACCACCACAAACCAGCGGTAACCGTCTTCCGAAATCAGCTTTGTGATTTTTATTCCGAGGAATGCGCCCAGTGCAATTGCCGGCAATAAAGTAAGATTGAAAGTGAGCGTTTGCAGCGTGATGTTGTGCCAGCCCCAGATTTGCAGCGGCAGTTTGAAAACATTCACAATAAAAAAGAACCAGGCTGCTGTACCGATAAACTCTTTCTTTTGCAGGTTCATCGAAAGAAGATACACACTCATAATCGGGCCGGCAGCGTTGCCAATCATGGTCGAAAAACCGCCGGCAATGCCAAACGGAATGGCAAACCACGGTTTGTGCGGAACAATGTCGCCATTCCTTTTTTTTGCAATCTCCTGCCAAAGCATCACAAAAAGACTGATAATTACCAGTATCCCGATGAGGTGTTTGAATTGCGTTGCCGAGATTCCTTTTCCGACCAGCAATCCGGCAATAATTCCGGCAAAAGCCCAGGGAATTACTTTAAAAACTGTTTTCCAGTTGGCGCTGCGGTGATAATAAGTAACACCAAAAACATCGGCCATAATCAGCATCGGCAGAACCAAACCCGACGAAGGCATTCCGCCAAAAATAAAGGCCATCAGCGGAACAACCAGTGTACCCAGTCCGCTGACACCGGTTTTAGCCATGCCAATCATCACAGCACAAAGAATAGCCAGCAGCCACATCGAAAAAGTCAGTTCCATACTTTTCTGAAAAGTTGCGAAATTAATAATTATTCAAAGTGCCTGTATTTTTAGCCATTATCATCGTTCAATAAACCCTGCAAACAGAATCTTGCTTAATATTGCGGGAAATTTTGAAACCAGGGTCACGTTTATGAAGACTTTTTCCATTATATCTGTCAGTTTGATAACTGTTTTATTGGCTGTGAGTTATATCAGACAACTGCTGAAAAAAGAGATAAAACCGGCGCTTGCCATGTGGGTGATGTTTTCCGTTGCCGTAGCCATGAGCCTGATAACCTACCTGAAAGAGGGCAATTATGGTTTTACGGATAACATTCTGAATTCGGTGGATGTAATTTATGTGGTAACAGTTTCTATAGCCATTGCAATCTTTGGCGAAAAAAGTTCAAAAATCACCCGTTTCGATTTGGGATGCTTGATTGTGGTGGCACTGATTGTGGTTTTCTGGCTATTCACCCAAAACCACCTGGTAACCAATTTTATGATACAGACGATTCTTGTAATTGCCTATTTTCCGGTGGTAAAGCGGCTTTTCGAAACAAAAGTAAATACCGAACCTTTTCTTATCTGGATTGGGATGATGATTGCCCCTGTTTTTTCGCTGTTTTCGAGTAAAGGATTGCTGGCAACAGTTTATTCGGTGCGGGCAATTATTTGTGTGGGAACACTTTTGCTGATTATGTTGTGGATTGAATTTTCAGCGAAAAACAGAAAGCCGGTAAAAGAATCAAAGCAAAACTGACTGAAAGTGCTACTTTTGGGATTCGAAAAAAACTGATTCAAGGTTGATTTATGAATGGTATTAAACCATCTTTTGAGTTTGAAGGAATTGTTCGGCTGATTGAGGAATCGCGGAACCGGGCATTTCAAAAAGTAAACGAAGAGTTGGTTTTGCTGTATTTTACTGTGGGGAAAACTGTTTCGGTGCGAGTAGCCGAAGGTGCCTGGGGTAATAAAACTGTCGAAGAGCTTTCATCATATATTATGAACAGGTTTCCCAGGTTGAGTGGTTTTACCCGCCGCGGACTGTACCGGATGAAACAGTTTTATGAAACCTATTCTGAAGATTCTGACTGCTATAAACTTTGGCTGGAAATTCAGGAAAATAAAGGAACTACTAAAATTGTGTCGCCATTGGCGACACAAATTAGGAATACAACAAAAATTAGTAATTCAATTGTGTCGCCACTGGCGACACAAATACAAGTGTCAGATAATAAGTATGATATATTTGTGACAACACTGTTGTCACAAATTAATTGGACCAATCACCTGGAGATTCTATCGGGGTGCAAAACGCCGGAACAAAATGTATTTTATCTGTTACTCTCATTTAAAGAAAGATTGAGTAAACTGGAACTGCGAAGACAAATCAATTCAGCCGTTTTTGAGCGAAGTTTGATGGCCAATCAAATTGTGTCATCACTGCCGACACAATTTCCAACAGGAGTTTTTAAAGACCCGTATGTTTTCGAATTTCTCGATTTACCGGAATTGCATTCTGAAAAAGACCTCGAAAAGGCGCTGATTCAAAATCTCCGTAAGTTTATTCTCGAAATAGGGAAAGGCTTTACATACATGGGTAACCAGTTCAGATTGCAGGTTGGAAATAAAGACTACTACACCGATTTACTGTTTTACCATCGCGACCTGCAATGTCTTGTCTTGTTTGAGCTGAAAATTCAGGAGTTTGAACCTGAATTTCTTGGGAAACTCAATTTTTACCTTGAAGCGCTCGACCGTGATGTAAAAAGAAGTTTTGAAAATCCCACCATCGGAATTTTACTTTGCAAGGGAAAAGACGCCGAGGTGGTTGAATATTCAATGGCCCGGAATACTTCTCCGGCAATGGTTTCCGATTACGAAACAAAACTGATTCCCAAAGAATTGTTGACTGGCAAGCTGAGCCAGTTAATTGAATTATTTTCCAAAGAACAAAAAGAATAAATATAATTTACGCATGAGCAATCAATTCACAAAAACCAGATATCAACTTCAATCACTCAAAACAGGAAATATTTTTGCCGATGCAGGCTGGACACTCGATGCACCGGGCGAAACCGACCCAACGCTTGTGCGGGCTATTTACGAAAAAAAACAACTGGAAGTAAAAGACGATTCCTTTGGAATTTACAAGTTCGCCGACTGGTTGCCGGTTGGCCGCATGTTAATAGGTTCGTCGGCGCCGGTGACTTATAAAAGCGAAGGACTTGCAAAAGAATTGGGGCTCACAAATCTCTGGATAACTTTCAGCGGCTGGTGGCCCGAAAAAGGCGCGCGCTTTAAAACCTGTTCGTTCAAAGAAACTGAGGCTTATTCGGTTTGCGGAAGAATGACACCCGAAATGAATAAAGTTCTGGTGGTTGCTTCGGCTGGAAACACTGCCCGCGCTTTTGCACAGGTTTGCTCCGACAACAACATACCGCTGTTGCTCTGTGTTCCGGAAGATAATCTGGATGCACTCTGGTTTGATGCCCCGATAAACGATTGTGTAAAACTGATTTGCAGCAAAACCGGCAGCGATTATTTTGATGCTATTCATCTTTCGAACATTGTAGCTGGAATGGAAGGTTTTATGGCCGAAGGTGGCGCTAAAAATGTGGCCCGCCGCGACGGAATGGGAACCACCATGCTTTCGGCAACCACTACAATCGGGCAGATTCCCGAGTATTATTTTCAGGCTATTGGCAGCGGAACCGGCGCTATTGCAGCCTGGGAAGCCAATTTACGTTTGCTGGCCGATGGACGATTTGGTAACCGGAAAATGAAGCTGATGGTTTCTCAGAATATTCCGTTTGTGCCGATTCACGATGCCTGGAAGGCCGGTTCGCGTGCCATGCTTCCGCTCGATGACAATCTGGCTCGCCGTCATGTGGAAGAAATTGATGCCAAAGTATTGTCGAACCGCAAACCGCCGTACCCTATTTTTGGCGGACTTTTCGATGCATTGAACGATGCAGGCGGTGATATTTTGCTGGCAACCAACGAACAGGCGCGGGAAGCCGCAAAACTTTTTCTTGAAACCGAAGGAAACGATATTCACCCTGCTGCAGCTGTGGCAACGGCAACATTAATCGAAGCAGCCAAAAACGGAGCAATAGATAAAGGTGCACTGATTATGCTGAATATCACAGGTGGTGGCGAACAGAAATTCAAAGCTGAAAATGAACTGTTTTACCTGAAACCCGCTTTGGTTTTCGATATGAATCCCGATGCGGAACTGGTAAAGGGAAAAGTTGATTTGCTTTTCTGACAAACAAATTTGCGCCTGTTTTTGAATGATTTATATCCTATCCGAAATAGGTATAAATCGTAATTTTATCGTCTTTAAATACAAACAAATTGCGTAACAATTAATCAATCTTAACCATGAATAAAAATCACTATTTACTATTGGTGGCAATGCTTATTGCCATGGTTTCGTGTAAATACAAAGACTATTCAAAAGTCGCTTTTACCGAACCAAGTCCCGCACCGTGGGAAACCCAGGCCATCAGCCAGGTAAATAAAATGGAACCGCACGCCCATTTTATTCCTTATGCAACCATCGACCAGGCACGTGCAGAAGACAAATGGCAGTCGCCCATGTTGCAGTCGCTCAACGGAATGTGGAAATTCAACCTGGCACAAAATCCTTCAGAAAGACCATATTGGTTTTTTATGGACGATTTTGATACACGCGGTTGGAAAGAGATAAAAGTACCTGCCAACTGGGAACTCGAAGGCTTCGATTACCCGATTTATACGAATGTCAAATTTCCACACAAAAGAACTCCTCCTAAAATTCAGGAACATTACAACCCGGTGGGTTCGTACAAACGTACTTTCACCATTCCTGAAAACTGGAAGGGAAATGACGTGGTACTTCATATCGGCGCAGCCAGCTCAATGGTAAACGTGTGGGTAAACGAACAATATGTAGGTTACAGTGAAGACAGCAAAACACCCGCAGAATTCAATGTCACCCAGTTTCTGAAAAAAGGTGAAAACTCGCTGGCCATCGAAATTTTCCGCTGGTGCGATGGTTCTTATCTCGAAGACCAGGATTTCTGGCGGATGAGCGGAATCACCCGCGACATTTATCTCGTGGCCCGCGCTCAACAACAGGTACAGGATTTCAGGGTTATTTCGGTTCTCGATTCAACCTATACAAACGGTGTTTTCTCGCTGAATATTGAAATTGCAAATAATGGTGACAATACATCAGCAGCGGTGGTTGAAGCTGTTTTGAACGATAACGGAACAGCAGTTCAGACTTTCTCTAAAAACCTGGATGCCGGTCAAAACAACGTGGTCTTCGAAGCCACTTTGCCCAACGTAAAACAGTGGTCAGCCGAAATTCCGAATCTGTATGAATTGGTTATTACAGTGAAAAATGGCGAAAATGTGGTGGAAGTGATTCGTCAGGATGTAGGTTTCCGCACTTCGGAAATCAAAAACGGCAACCTGCTCATCAACGGAAAATATGTTTATCTGAAGGGTGCAAATATTCACGAACACAATGAAAAAACAGGACATTATCAGGACAAGGAAACAATGCTTCTGGATATCAAACTGATGAAGTTACACAACCTCAATGCTATTCGCACATCGCATTATCCGGAACCTGAATTATGGTACGAACTCTGCAACAAATACGGACTTTACCTGATTGACGAAGCCAATATTGAATCGCACGGAATGGGCTATGGAAAAGAGTCGCTCGCCAAAGATTCAACCTGGATGGATGCGCATTTGTACCGCACAAAAAATATGTGGGAACGCGATAAAAACCAGCCTTCCATTATTATCTGGTCGCTGGGTAACGAAGCCGGAAACGGGGTGAATTTCCATGCAACATATGATTATCTGAAATCGGTTGACCAAACCCGCCCTGTACAATACGAAGGAGCAAGGCTTGATACAAATACCGATATTTTCTGTCCGATGTATGCACGGATGGGAGGAATGGAACAATATGCTAAAACAAATCCCACAAGGCCGCTCATTCAGTGTGAATATGCTCACGCAATGGGAAACAGTGTTGGTAATTTGCAGGATTACTGGACTTTAATTGAAAAATACCCGGCATTACAGGGTGGTTTTATCTGGGACTGGGTTGATCAGGGTTTGGTTAAAACCGATTCGGTGGGTGAAACTTTCTGGGCTTATGGTGGCGATTTTGGCCCCGACACAGTTCCGTCTGACGGCAATTTCTGCTGCAACGGTCTTATCAGCCCCGACCGCTCGGTAAAACCACATCTGCTCGAGGTTAAAAAAGTTTACCAATACATCGGGTTCAACGCAGTTGACCTGAAAAAAGGTACCATCGAAATCAAAAATAAATACGCGTTCCTCAATCTTTCCACTTTTGATTTTGGTTGGGAAATTTTGGGCGACGGACAAGTGGTGAAAAACGGTACTTTCAGTGATGTGAATCTTGAACCCGGCCAGACTTTGGTCGTTTCGTTCGACAATAAATTTGAACCGGTTGCCGGTGTTGAATATTTTCTGAATGTAAAAGCCAAACTCAAAAACAACTGGAGTTTGCTCGAAGCCGGATCCGAACTGGCTGCCGAACAATTTGCCCTTTCTGTTTTTGTGGCTGTTCCGGCAGCAAACAAAGCTGCATTCCCGGCAGTAAATGTTCAGGACAGCGAAAATTCAGTAACCATCACAGGCGAAGGTTTTGCCGTTGCTTTTGATAAAAAAGCAGGTGTGATGACAAGCTTCAAAAAAGGCGATGCCGAATTGCTGAAAAGCGGTCCGGTACCAAATTTCTGGCGTGCACCCACCGATAACGACTTTGGAAACGGACTCCACCGCAGAAGCCGTGTTTGGCGCACTGCCGGCGAAACCCGCAAAGTTGCCAATGTTGCTGTGGCTCAAAAAGCAAAAAACTCTGCCGAAGTTGTGTTTAAGTTCGATTTGGTAAACGACAGCAACCAGGTAATTGCTGCCTATCAGTCGGTTTACACAGTGTTGGGTTCGGGCGATGTTTTGGTTGACAACAGTTTTAAAATGACAAAAGCCGACCTTCCCGAAATTGTGAGAATGGGTATGAACCTCGAAATGCCACGCAATTACGACCAGTTTACCTACCTGGGCCGTGGTCCGCAGGAAAGTTATTGGGACCGCAAAACAGGCGCTTTTGTAGGATTGTACAAACAAACAGTTGCCGACCAGTATTGGAAATATGTACGTCCGCAGGAAAACGGCAACAAAACCGACGTTCGCTGGGCAGCCGTTACTGATGCCAATGGAAACGGGTTGCTCTTTGTTGGGGTGCCGCTGCTCGAAGTAAGCGCTCATCACAATGTGCTGGCTGATTTTGAATCAGAAATCCGCAGTTTTGATAACCAGCGCGATTTAACTCCTGCTGTTAATCGCCACACCAACGATGTAAAACCACGCGACCTGACTTCGGTAAACATCGACTATAAACAAATGGGTGTTGGCGGCGACGACAGTTGGGGTGCCCGCACGCACGATGAATACCGTTTAACCGCAAAAGAATACAAATATTCATTCAGAATGAAAGCAATTGCTGCCGGCGAAAAACCGGAAGAAGTGGCAAAAGTGAAATTCTAAGAATTAATGATAACCGCAGAGACGCGGAGGTGCAGAGTTTTCTTTGCGTCTCCGCGTCTTTGCGTAAAAAACAATACCATAGATAATACTGATTTACACAGATTACTTCTGATTTTGAATTGTGGATACCAAAAAAGTAGGGCATTTTCTTCGCGAATTTGCGTCTTTGCGTGAAATATAATACCACAGATAAAACTGATTAACACAGATTACTTGCAACATCAGGCACATAGTTTACATAGTATTTTCTTTCCGTCTCCGCGTCTCTGCGGTAATAATTTCTGCTATCTTTAAAACTAAATTCTAAACCTACATCAATGAAACCAATACTTTTTATTCTGACTGTTTTTCTTGTTGTGTCCTGCGCAGTGAAAAATCCGGCCAATTTCGATTTGAAAAATATTCAGCAGAAAAACCCTGAAATCAGTACAATCCAAAATAATGTTTTAAAAATCACGCCAAATTCTGAAAACCAAAGCCTCATTGTTTGGGAAGGAAACGACCCGGAACTTTGGAAAAATGCCAATTACCTGGTTTGCGAAATCTGGCACGACAACGATTTCAGCGCGATATTAAACGTGGAGTTTTACCGCAACGAAAAAAGCGCCGACAGCATTGTTACACAAAGCGGTTCGCTGGCAGGCGATGCAACGCAGACGCCGCGCATGGCCGCCAAAATTGGCGTGCTGCCAAAACTGAAAACCAAAGTGATTTTCCCGTTGGAACATTTGAATGCCCAGGAGATTTTTATGCCCCGTTTCCCCCGTCAGTTAAAAGGAACAGTGCTCGGAAACCGCATGAAACCTGAAGAAACCTCAAAAGTGGTTGTTCGTTTCGGGCCGTGGCAGGAACCGCGTTTTACTCCCGGTTTTGAAATTGCCGCGGTGTATCTCACCAAAGAAGTTCCGCAACCTTTTCCGCCTGTGGAAGAAAAAGTGGTGGACAAACTCGGGCAGTGGTCGGCAAAAGATTGGCCTGGAAAAACAAAGGATGAAAACGAACTGAAAACCTTGCTCGAAACCCAGCTGGCGGCAGCACAAACTTCGTCGTTCCCCGAAAACTGGAGCAAATACGGCGGTTGGAAAGTAAAAAAGTTGGAAGCCACCGGATTTTTCCGCACCCACAACGACGGAACCCGCTGGTGGCTGGTTGACCCGGATGGTTACGCGTTTGTTTCGGTGGGCATCGATTGCATCCGTAGCAACGCATCGGGTGTGATTTCGGGGCAGGAAGACCTTTTCGAATGGCTTCCCGATTCAACCGATGCTGTTTACAAAAAAGGGTTTGGAACCCGTGGCGAATATTTGAGTGCCGATTTTTACCAGTTTAACCTGATGCGCGTTTTCGGTGAAAGCTGGCGCGAAAAATGGGATACCATCACTTCGGGGCAAATCCGTGAGTTTGCTGTAAATACGATTGGCAATTGGTCGGATATTGAATACGCACAGAAAGCACAAATTCCCTATGTTCTGCCACTTTCGCGGTTTCCTTCCACCGAAGTGAAACTGTTTCGCGATTTTCCGGATGTTTTTGCGGCCGAATACGCCGAAAATGCAAAAACCTTTGCACAACAACTCAACGAATTTAAAGACGACAAATACCTCATTGGTTATTTTCTGCGCAATGAACCCACCTGGGCTTTTGGCGCCAACGACGTGGCTTTCGAAATGTTTGCCACCGCGCAGCCTTCGGAGTCTAAAATTGAATTTGCCCGCTGGCTGGCTGAAAAATATGGTTCGATTGACGAATTCAATAAACAATGGAACCTGAAATTGGGCGGTTTTGAACAGTTTCCAAAACAGATTTTTGAAGAATACCCTTCGGAAGTGGCCAAAGCTGATTGCTGGAAATTCTCGGAAGTTTTGGTGGCAAAATATGTAAATGTTCCGTGCGACGAAGTGGAAAAGGTCGATCCGAACCACCTGAATCTTGGGATGCGTTACGCCTGGATGAGTTCAGATCTGTTGTACAAAGCCGGCGAGCGGTTTGACGTGTTTTCGATAAACGGCTATGGAAATCCGGGGCCACCCGAAACCGCTGAGATTGCCCGCATCAGCGGCAAACCGGTAATGATTGGCGAGTTTCATCATGGCGCTACCGACCGTGGTTTGCCGGCCACCGGAATTCAGGGTGCACTTACCCAATCCGAACGGGGAAAAGCTTATCGTTATTATGTGGAGCAGGGACTTGCACGGCCCGAACTCATCGGGATGCATTATTTTCAGTGGCTCGACCAGCCGGTTTTCGGGCGTTTTGATGGCGAAAACTACAACATCGGGTTTATGGATATCTGCAACCGTCCGTACAAGGAACTGGTGGACGCAGCAAAACAAACCCACCTGAGAATGTACGAAGTAGCCACCGGCAAAGAAAAACCATTTGATGAGGTGATTGAAAAAATTCCGTCGATACATTATTAAAACTTTTGTGCAAACAATCACCCGAATTTCTTTTATGCGTATAAATTTGCAGAAATTTTAATTCATGGAAATTCAGAACCTGGTGTATTTGGGCACACTCACTATCCTGTTGATTTTGGCAGTTGTGATGATAGCAAAAATCACAAACGATTTGTTGTTTGAAATAAAATACATCTTGCCGGCAGTGGCGTTTTCGGCCATTATTTTTCTGATGATTAACATCAGGCTGGCTGAGTTGAAAGTGTTTGTTTATAACCCTAACTACCTTTCGGGAATCAACTGGCTGCAATATCCGGCTGAAGAGTGGTTGTTGCTGCCTGTGGTTTCGATGCTTTCGTTTGCTGCCTATTTATTCGCCAAAAAACGTTTAACAAGTTTTGAAAAGCCCAATCTTTTTGTGATTATCAGCCTGATTTTGCTGGTGATTTCGGGTTTGATCACCTGGTTTTCGCGACAGAAAATTTACCCGTTTTCATTGTTTATGCTGTTTACCATTTATCTCGGCTACACAGTTTTCAGAAACCGGTTTAAACAACACCTAACCAGTTTTTACCTTGCATTTCTGATCATGATCATCCCGTTTTTTGTGTTAAGGGCGGTTGTGTTTTCATCACAGGTTATTATCCCCGAAAGCAATTACCTGATTGGAACCAGCCTTGTGAATATGCCGGTGGAGGAATTTGCCTTTTTATTTCTTTTAATGCTCATCAATATCACCATTTACGAATACCTGCGCGAAAGACGTTTGTTTTAAACAGGTTTAAATCTTTAACCATGAACTTACTATATTCCATTGCCATTCATTTTTATGCTGTTGCGATAAAAGTGGCAGCCCTTTTCAACGAAAAAGCAAAACTGTTTGCTGCCGGCCGTAAAAACTGGGAACAAAACCTGAAATCGAAAATTGATCTGAAAGCAAAATACATTTGGGTGCACTGTGCCTCGCTGGGTGAGTTTGAACAGGGGCGTCCGCTGATTGAAGCAATAAAGGAACAGTTTCCGGCTTATAAAATTGTACTTACATTTTTCTCTCCTTCGGGGTACGAAATCCGCAAAAACTATGCGCTGGCTGATGTTGTGGCCTATCTTCCGCTGGATACTAAAAGAAATGCTGCAACTTTTATCAGCATTGTAAATCCTGAAAAAGTGTTTTTTGTGAAATATGAATACTGGAACAATTATATCACCGAACTTCATAACAGAAAGATTCCGCTTTATCTTGTTTCGGCTATTTTCAGAAAAGAACAACCATTTTTCAGTAAAACACCGTGGGGAAATTGGTTCCTGAGAATGCTCTTCAAAGTTGAACACCTGTTTGTGCAAACAAAAGTTTCGGGTGAATTGCTCGAATCGGTGGGAATAAAAAATTACACGGTTTCGGGCGATACCCGTTTCGACCGTGTGGCAGCAATTGCAGCAGCAGCCAAAGATATTCCGCCGGTTGAAAAGTTCAAAGGTGGTTCGTTGCTGGTGGTGGCCGGCAGCACCTGGAAACCCGACGAAGAGTTGCTGGCAGCGTTTATCAACCAAAGCCACAGTGTGAAATTTATTATTGCACCCCATGAAGTTTCGGCAGCCAATGTGAGCCGAATCAAACAGTCGGTAACCAAACCAGTGATAGAATACAGCAAAGTGCAGGAATCGGAAATCACCAGCTTTGATGTGATTATTATCGATTCCATCGGTTTGCTTTCGTCGTTGTACCGCTATGGAAATATTGCCTACATCGGCGGAGGATTTGGCGTGGGTATTCACAACATCCTCGAAGCAGCCACTTTTAGGTTGCCAGTCATCTTTGGCCCGAACTATCAGAAATTCCGCGAGGCGGTGGAGCTTGCAACCGAAGGTGGCGCCTTTCCGATTGCGTCGGAAACTGAATTTTTTACAAAAATGAATAACCTGCTGACAGATAAAATTTTGTTAGCGAAATCAGCTTCAATCAGTCAGAATTATGTAGCAAAAAATGTGGGATCAACACAGCTTATCATAAAAAAAGTTTTCAACAACCGGGTTTCCGGGAATTGATTTTTGTCATCAGTTTTTATCAACACAAACCCCTTCGAACTCCTTGAAAATAAAGGGAAACATAAAATGAATATTGTGAATAAAGTTTTTCTTTTTGACAACTTTTTTGCGATATTAAAAGGCTTAAATGTTCATTATCAGTAATCTAACAATTGAAAGTTGATAACTTTTGCAAATTCTGATAGAAAAAATCTTCCAAAATATAGGTTTGTGTTTTATCTTGCGTCACACAAAATCGAATTAAAAAGTTAGATCAATACTCTACAAATTCTTTAATAACTTAACAAAAATGGCAATTAGCGAAGTATCTGAAAAGGTTGCAACAGGCAGGAAAATCTATTCACAGGAAGAAGCAGTGAAAGCTTCACTCAAGTATTTTAACGGCGACGACCTGGCCGCACGTGTTTGGGTAAACAAGTACGCGTTGAAAGATTCGTTCGGGAATATTTTTGAAGTAAGTCCCGATGATATGCACCGGAGATTAGCAAAAGAAATTGCCCGGATTGAAAACCGGTATCCGAATCCGCTGACCGAAGAAGAAATATACAACGTTCTGAAAGATTTTAAATACATCGTTCCACAGGGCGGACCGATGACAGGAATCGGTAACGATTACCAGATTGCCTCGCTGTCGAATTGTTTTGTGGTGGGCAACGATGGAAATTCTGATTCGTATGGCGGAATTATGAAAATTGACCAGGAACAGGTTCAACTGATGAAACGCCGTGGTGGGGTAGGGCACGATTTGTCGCATATCCGCCCGAAAGGATCGCCGGTAAAAAACTCGGCGCTTACATCAACCGGTATTGTTCCGTTTATGGAGCGTTATTCCAACTCAACCCGCGAAGTGGCACAAGATGGAAGACGCGGCGCACTGATGCTTTCAGTTTCGATTAAACACCCCGATTCTGAAAACTTTATTGATGCCAAACTCGAACAGGGAAAAGTAACAGGAGCCAATGTTTCGGTGAAACTGCAGGATGATTTTATGCAGGCTGTTGAAGCGGGTGCACCGTACATTCAGCAATACCCGATTGACTCGAAAAATCCTGTTTATTCAAAAGAAATTAACGCAAACGACCTGTGGAAAAAAATAGTTTACAATGCCTGGAAATCGGCTGAACCCGGAATTCTTTTCTGGGATACCATTATCAAAGAATCAATTCCTGATTGTTATGCAGATCTGGGTTACCGCACAGTTTCGACTAACCCGTGTGGCGAAATTCCACTCTGTCCTTACGACAGTTGTCGCCTGTTAGCAATCAATCTTTATTCGTATGTCGAAAATCCGTTTACAAAAAAGGCTAAATTCAACTTCGATCTGTTCAAAGAACATATTCATTATGCACAACGCATCATGGATGATATCATCGATCTGGAACTGGAAAAAATCGATGCCATTCTCGAAAAAATTTATGCCGACCCGGAAGATGAAAACATTAAATATGTTGAAAAAAGCTTGTGGGAAAACATTAAACGCAAAGCCAACGAAGGCCGTCGTACCGGCATCGGTATCACCGCCGAAGGTGATATGTTAGCTGCAATGGGTTTGCGTTACGGGAGCGAAGATGCCACCGATTTTTCAGAAGAAATTCACAAAACCACCGCATTGGAAGCTTACCGTTCGTCGGTTTATTTAGCCAAAGACCGTGGCCCGTTCAAAATTTATGATGCCGAAAGGGAAAAAAACAACCCGATGATTAACCGCATAAAAAATGCCGATCCGGGATTGTATGAAAAAATGACCAAATACGGCCGCAGAAATATTGCATTGCTCACCATTGCACCAACCGGAACCACCAGTTTGATGACACAAACAACTTCGGGAATTGAGCCTGTGTTTTTACCGGTTTACAAACGCCGCAGAAAAGTAAATCCGGGAGATAAAGATGTGAGAATCGATTTTACCGACGAAAATGGCGACAGTTGGGAAGAATACATTGTTTTCCACCACAAATTCAAAACCTGGATGGAAGCCAATGGTTATGATACAAAACGTGATTACTCGCAGGAAGAACTGAACGAACTGGTTACCAAATCTCCTTACTACAAAGCCACTTCGAACGATGTTGACTGGCTGGCAAAGGTACGTATGCAAGGCAGAATCCAGAAATGGGTTGACCACTCAATCAGTGTTACGATTAACCTGCCATCAGATGTGAAGGAAGAACTGGTGGGTGAATTGTACATGGAAGCGTGGAAAAGTGGTTGCAAAGGAGTTACTGTTTACCGCGATGGCTCGCGTTCAGGAGTGCTTATTTCGAACGATGAACCAAAAGATAAAAAGAAAGTTGGCGGATTCCCGGTAAAACGTCCGGAAAAACTGGAAGCCGATGTGGTTCGTTTTCAAAACAACAAAGACAAATGGATTGCTTTTGTGGGGCTGATCGACGGAAGGCCTTACGAAATTTTCACAGGTTTCAGCGATGACGAAGACGGAATTCTGCTGCCACGTTCAATATCAAAAGGATATATAATTAAAAACTGGGACGACGAGGAAAATTCACGATACGACTTTCAGTATATCAACTCGCGTGGTTACAAAACCACCATCGAAGGACTGTCGCACAAATTCAACCCGGTTTACTGGAACTATGCAAAACTGATCTCGGGAACCTTGCGCCACGGAATGCCGATTCACAAAGTGGTGGAGCTGGTTACCAGCCTTCAGTTAGACAACGAAACCATCAACTCGTGGAAAGCTGGTGTGGCAAGGGCATTGAAAAAATACATCCCGGACGGAACTTTGGCCGAAGGTACACTTTGCGGCGAATGCGGATCGCATGAAGTGATCTACCAGGAAGGTTGTCTGACCTGTATCTCCTGCGGCTCGTCGAAATGCGGATGATTTGAAAAGAAATCAAAAAGAAAATAACAAAAAAACCCGGAGCCATGAAAGCTCCGGGTTTTCTTTTATAAAGCGATTGTTACTTTTTTGTTTTGATTTTTACTGTGGTTTTGTCGCCCTCTTTTTCGGCTTTGTCGATTTCCACACTCCCGATTTTGCTTTTGTCCAGTTCCTTGATTTCTTTCGCTTTAACCTTTTTGCCATCGATATAATAAACCGTGTTGGTGTCGCCGGGATAACTTAAAAAGATGGGTTCACGGCCATATTTTTCCGACATTTCGCGGTATTTCTCAGCCAGTTGCATTTGCTTTTCGGCCATGGCACGTGCCTGGTCTTCAAAAGCTGCCTGTTGTTCTTTGCTTAACTCACCGTGTTTCCTGGCCATTTCACTTTGTTGTACCGCAAATTCTTCGATTCTTACCGGCGAGAAACCTGTGCCGCTGACAAATCCGAACTGGCTGTTGCTGTCGATTTTGTAAAGATTTTCAAGCCCTTTCAAATTAAGCGCCTTGTTGAGTTCGCCCACAGTTTTCAGGTCGATGTCGCCCTGCAGTTCAACCAGGCTGGCAGAAAACGATGAATTGGTGATGAGCGCCAGCGCATTGGTTTTTTCCTGATTCTTTTTGATGAACACTTTAATGTCTTCGCCCATTCTTTTTTCGGTCTTCAAAAGTGTGTAACCACTTTTTTTGTAGAAATCAAGAATTGCAGCATGTACCTGATCTTTTTCGGTGTTTTTGGCGGTTTCTGCAACTGGTTGTCCTACGGTTTTACCCAAATAGCTGCCTTGTGAAATCACCATGATGCGATCGAGTTTTTTTAATGCATCAAAAACCGGCGATGTTTCTTCAATGTTGCGTTTTTTAATGTACAAATCGAATAAATCACTGGTTATCAGATTGGCACTAAAACCTTCTGTGTCTGCATATTTTTCGGTTAATTGGTCAAACAATGTGGTGTTTTGCTGTGCAAGTGCCGGAAGCGATAAAACAACTACCAGCAGCATTAAATACATTCTTTTCATGACTTTATTTTTAATTGATAATAATTTCCACTTCGTCGTCCACCCAAAGCACAATCATTTCTTCCTGTTCCTGTGGCTGAATGCTTTCCGAAACCTGGAAAAGTGCTTTTTCCATCATGGCAAATTCGCGTTCCGTTTTTTTGTTTTCTGCCGAACGGATTCCCAGGAAAACACTCACAACCACAGCAAAAACTGCCGCAACAGAAACAATCCGGTAAATCTGCATTCTCAGCGTTTTCCTTTTAATTTGTGTTTCCGTAACCGCTTCAAAAAGATCGTTTTCCAGGTTTTCAGGTACTTTTGCCATGGCGCTGAAATAGCTGAACATTTCTTTTTCAGTCGAATCTTCATTTTCCTCTGCAATGCTTTCCCGGAGGAGTTTTTCCTCTTCGGTTTCTGTTTCTCCTTTATAATATTTTTTAAGCAATTCTTCCTGATTCATAGCTGTAAATTTTTTCAATTTCTTCCTTCACTTTTAACCTTGCCCGTGAAAGTATCACACGAATATTCGGAACCTCAAGCCCGGTCATTTCCTTTATCTCGTCAAACGAAAATCCGTCGATATCACGATATCGGATAATTTCCCGGTATTTTTCCGGCATGTTTTCAATCGTTTTGTGCACCAGTTCCAGCCGTTCCCTTTTTTCGGCGTCAGGTTCTGCTGCTTCCAGCCTGAAAAGTTTCAAGTCCGATTCGTCAACTGCAACTGGCCGTTGTTTTTTCAGCAAGTCGAAACTGTGGTTTTTCGCAATTGTAATGACATAAGCCGAAAGATTGGTGCATTGCTGCAACTCATCTCGTTTATTCCACAGTTTCAGCATCAGGTCCTGTAATGCGTCGCGGGTCTCCTCCTCATTTTTCAGTATTCTGAAAAGCATGGGGTAGAGCTTCACCGAGTATGGAATCACTTTATTTTTAAACTCTTCAGCCGTCATACACATTAATTGACGATACAAGTTAAAAATTATAACAGCGGCCTGCCGGTTTTTTTATCGAATTTGCTTGAGTTCCAGTCATTACTAATACGGTATTGTTTTCAGGCTGAAAGTGTTATTTTTGCAGCTTTTAAAGCAGAATGACACTCACTCAATTTATTACCTTTTTGCTGATTGGCGTCGGGCTCAGCTTTGATTCCTTTGCCGTTTCGGTTTCCTGCGGATTAATGAAACAGGAAATCCGATTCAGACAGGCGCTTCCAATCGCGTTTTCGCTTGCTTTTTTTCAGGCAATTTTTCCGGTGGCAGGCTGGCTGCTGGGAACAAAAATCAGCAATCTTATTGCTTCTTTCGATCATTGGATTGCATTTGGACTGCTTGCGGCAATTGGCATTAAAATGATTATAGAAGGATTGAAACCAGAGGGAATCCTAAAGAACTTCAACCCGTTTGACCCGAAAGTTTTAATTGGGCTTTCTATTGCCACCAGCATCGATGCGCTTGTTGTGGGCCTGAGTTTCGGCTTCCTGGAAATGCCCATTCTTTTCCCGGTGGCAGTAATCGGAAGTGTCACTTTTGTGGCATCTATGTTGGGCATGTTATTTGGAAAAAATGTTCCGGCTAAATTCAGTCACAAATCACTGATTATTGGTGGTGCTATTTTAACAATCATTGGCATAAAAATCATAGCTGAACACCTTTGGTTTTAACATTGACTGCACCTGTTACAGAATACCGCGATTTGATTCTTGAAAGGAAAATGTCCGGTTTTCAGGATTATTTTCCGATAATTTTAATGCTTCAGGTATTCAATCTTTAATACTACCTCGTAATCTTTAAGTTCTGTTTTTTTTATTGAAATGGGATAGGGCATAATGTCAACGATTTTAAAAGTATAATTCCCCACGGTATCAATCTCTGATATACTTAATTTGATTGTCTCGGCAACCGGTTTTTCCACTTTAATGGTTACCTCTGCTTTTCCTGCCCAAATGCAAATAACATCTGCCGGACAACGGGAATCATTTATTTCTGTAATAGAAAAGGATAAAGAGTTATCATTCGAATGATAAACATTTCTGATTTTAAAATCAGCTTCAGTGCCGAATCCAAATGAATCGTTTATTGGTTCATTGTCACAGGAAATGAGCGATATAATTATCACAATGAGTAAAAAAGCAAAATTTTTCATAACGGGTGTAATTTTATTTAAGATCATAAAATGCACCAAAAAGTTGCGTGTTTGGTTAAATTCGCAGTTTTAAGTCGTTGGAAGGATGAAGATAGGCAATATTGATCTTGGAAATACCCCGCTTTTTCTTGCACCGATGGAAGACGTTACTTACAAGTCGTTTCGCTGGATGTGCAAAAAGTTTGGGGCCGATGTGATGTACACCGAATTTATTTCTTCGGAAGCATTAGTACGCGACGTGAAAAAGACCAGGCTCAAAATGCAGCTTTTTGATTTCGACAGGCCGGTTGCCATCCAGATTTACGGACACAACGTAGATTCCATGGTCCGTGCAGCGCAGGTTGCAGAAGAGGCATATCCCGATTTTATCGATATCAATTTCGGCTGCCCGATGAAAAAAATCATCCGTCACGGTGCTGGTGCAGCTTTTCTGAAAGACCTGCCTGCGATGCAGGAAATGGCGGCAGCCGTGGTGAAAGCGGTAAAACTTCCGGTAACAGCCAAAACACGGCTGGGCTGGACAGAATCTGATAAACCTGTTATGGAAGCTGCGGTTCGTTTGCAGGATGCCGGCGTGGCAGCACTCGCCATACATGGCCGCACCCGCGAGCAGTTGTACACCGGAAAAGCAGACTGGACTTTGATTGGCGAAGTGAAAAACAATCCGAAGATACAGATTCCCATTATCGGGAACGGAGATATCAATAGCGCTGCCAAAGCCAAAAAACTGCTGGACGAAACAGGTGTCGATGCACTGATGATAGGTAGAGGCGCTATTGGCCGTCCGTGGCTTTTCAACGAGGTGAAACATTATCTTGCGACCGGTGAACTTTTACCGGCGCCAACCGTGGAGCAGGTGGTTGAAGTAATCCGGGAGCAACTCGAAATGAATCTTGCCTGGAAAGACGACGAACGCACTGGAATTCTGATGCTTCGCCGTCATTTTGCGAAATATTTTCCGGGGTTGCCCAATTTCAGGGAGCTGAAAATTGAACTGCTCAGGGCTGAAACTGCTTCGGATATAACCCGGATTCTGGATCTGATTGTTCAGAATTACGCAGGTTTTCAGCCCGATTATATGAATGCAGCTTTGTAAATGAAAGACGAATACGCAAAATATTATTCTGAAGAGTCGTTTTGGGAGAAGCTGAAAAACTATGCAAAAGCGGCTGGCGTAAAAGTGGTTTATGCCGTTTTGCTGTTGTATTATGCCATGAAAGACAGCAGTGTGAGCCTGAAAACCAAACTTTACATTGCTGCAGCCCTGGGTTATTTTATACTGCCAACCGATGCTGTGGCTGATTTTTTGCCCGTTATCGGGTTTACCGACGATCTGGGTGTTTTGCTTTTCGCTCTGAAACAGGTTTCATCGGCAATTACTCCTGCCATAAAAGAATTTGCGCGGAATAAAATAAAAGAGTGGTTTGAGCAGACCGATGAAAAGGAAATGCTTGAACTGGAAGAAAAAATCTCTGATTAAACAAAAAGAATATGAAACAATTAACCGACTTTTTTGAAGGAAAACAGGTAAACAGAATTTTGGATGTGGGCACCGGAACCGGTGATTTTATAAAAGTGCTGAAAAATGTTTTTCCCGATGCAGAAATCACCGGGGTTGACCCGCTGGAAGAATCGTTGCAAGAGGCAAAAAGAATATATCCGGATGTTCATTTTCAGAAAATGTCAGGAGAAAAGCTGGCTTTTGAAAACAACCAATTTGACGCAGTCAGTATTTCCATGGCGTTGCACCACCTGCCCGATATTCAGGCTGCTTTCAGCGAAATGAAAAGGGTTTTGAAACCAAAAGGCTGGATGATTGTAAACGAACTTTTCAGTGATGGATTGAACCCGGCGCAGGAAGTGCACAAAATGTTACATCATTTCAGAAGCACAATTGACAGAATGCTTGGGGAACATCACCGCGAAGCCTTTACACAGGCAGAAATTCCTGTCATTGTTGAAAATGCCGGTTTGCAAATTGAACTCCAGTTTATTGACGACAGAGGCACACCTGATTCACCCGCAAATTATAGTGTAAGAATTGAAAAGATGGAGGAACATCTCGAAAGAGTTAAAGAGACGTCTGACTACGAAACACTAAAACAACAACTCGACAATCTCAGTAAAATGATTGAAGAACATGGTTTTCAGCCTTCGCCTAGAATGGTGATTGTTGGAAGAAAACAATAAAAAAATTCAATATTTTATAGTTAGTTGATTACGAAAATATTGGTATTAATGAGCGTTCAAAAATTTATTAAATGATTACAAAAAAGCTCAATTTCTTCCCAATTTCTTCGAAATATAAATTAGCAAATACTGACGAAATGGGTGACTCTCACACAAAAAAATTCTCTCAAACTGAGATTTCCAGAAAACTTTCCTTTGGTGAGTCGGTATCTGTCGAAAAACTTCTAAAATACCAGAAATAAGATCCTTGCTTCTTTTCTGTTTAAGGACCGAGTGATTTAAATTAGTAATCTCAATAAAAGAATCAACTTGGCTTTTTACTTCATGTTTCAAAACTGATTTAGAAAATATACTTCCGTCAGAACCAACATCAAACCAAGTATGATTTTCCTGTCTTGTTACTAACGAATTACTGTAAAAAACTATAGGTATAAGTAATTCACTTCCTCTTTCTTTATCACAATGTTTGCGACCAGTTATAGGATCAGAAATTGGATTTTTACATACAACGACTAAATTGTGATAATTAGTAGAAATACCTCTATTTAAAGATTTTGGAATAAGATGTTCTATGGAGGCCTGATCTTCAGTTAATAATGTTTGGCAATAAGCACATAGCCCATGTTGTTCTTGTAGTAAATATCTTTTAGCATTTACAATATTGGGCAAACTTTCATAATCAAAATAATTAAAGCTTCTCTGTCCATTTGCCTTGGTAAACCAAAGATCCCAATTTGAGGGTTGTATTTCACCTTTTTCTATAAATTGCATTAGGATTCACTTTTGTAATTATTCCAACTGTATAATGCTAAGATTCTTTGAATATCTATATCATCTTCTCCCAACAGAAGTATAAGATCATTTAATAACGGTTGAATTTTATCATCGGATGAATCGTTATCAATAAGATAAAACAAAGTATCCAGCTTATTTTGCGTTTCAATATGACGATCTGAAGCTCCTAATACATTTCTCAATACTGAGTTAATTTCTTTCCCAAAAAATTTTTCTTGGCAAGGAAGAACTTGATTTTCCTGAATAACAAATAGGTTTCCATTTGAAAAATTTGCTACGACAGTTGGGCTATGAGTTGTAATAAAAAACTGAATATCAGGGAAAAGCCTTTGTAATAGAGGAATAGCTTTTGATTGCCATCTTGGATGAAGATGTAAGTCTACTTCATCTACCATAACCACCCCTGTAATGTTTGTACTTAACTCATCATAGGTCAACCAAGGATTTAATTGTGATGCCCTCCAAACCAAATCAATAATTAAAAAAAGTAAGTTTCTAAAGCCGTCTGAATAATAAGAAAGGGGAAGGCAATGATCATTATCATACTCTAAAAATAACTCATAGTCGTAATCCGGATCTTGGTAAATTTTCAATGAAAAATCACTTGGCAAATCAAGAAAATCTATTAAAGTCAAACGAATAGCATTTTCTACATTACTTAAGACATTGTCTTTTTGATCTATGTCTTTTATCTGAAGTGTTGCTCTTCTGGTTACAGCATTCCCTAACCATTCTTTTAATAAAGGCTTAATCGCTCTTTCTTCCAAACATTGTATAAATCCGTTACGACGCCCCATTGCAGCATCGTAGCGTTGTTTTTGAGATTGTTTTGCGTCATTAAAAAGCCTTTGTGTAGAATAGTAAGCCAAAACAGGCGCAAGATCTTTATTACTTGTATCATTGAAATTTTCAAAAATTTCTCGTCCATATTCACGAATTGGTCCGATATCTTTACTATCGTTTGCTTTCGTCTCACTTTTTATAGTTCTACTCCATTTTTTTTTCTGCCAAGAAGCAGAAACTGTTGTAGCCTGCTCTCTTTTCCCTTGAGTAATCTTAATTTCATCAAACTCAATTACTCGCTGCATTTTTTGTTCTTGACTACCAAAAAAAGCACCTACTGCAACACACAAACCTTCTAGTAAACTCGTTTTTCCAGTGCCATTTGCACCAACAAAAAGATTTACACCAGATTTAAATTTAGCTTTTAGGTCTGAAAAATTCTTAAAATTTTTCAATTCAAGATAATCTATCTG
>CAZXVT010000018.1:28748-42541 GCA_964644015.1 uncultured Maribellus sp. | reverse complement strand
CAATGACTGTGATAAAAACTATCCGTTTTTGCATGTGAACAAAATACAAAGCTTCACAAAAAACCGGTTGTTATATTTTACCCTCTTTTTGTGGTATTTATTCTGAAAGTAACTTATAATCTTTTGATTTCAATCTTATTAGAACCCGGCTGTAATTTCAGTTTCCTTGGTTTTTCTTCAACAGGTTTTCCATTCAGCAAAACCTTCTCAGTATTCTCCCAATTCAAAACAAAATCTCCGCTCATGTTAGCTGGAATGATCAGGTTGAAAACGTCAGTTTTGTTGTCAGGCTTGCTGAATTCACCCTTTATTTGTCCCCTGATTGTTGGAACAGTTATCGAACTATTTTGCAGGGTGCCCATTTGCGGATAAATCTGAACTTCGGCAAAACCGGGTGTTGTGGGCTGAATTCCCCATAAATACCGTGGAATAATGTTGGCAGGAGCAGCACCCCAGGCGTGATTCCAGTCAGAATTGGGTTTGTATTTCATATCCCATGCTTCCATGGCAATGGTGGAGCCTACTTTTATCATGTTGTACCAGCTTCGGTCGTGGGTAGCGGTCATCAGTCCGAGTGCGTAATCTTCATCAGCTCCGTTGTAAACCGCTTCCATCAGAAATTGGGCACCATAAACACTGCATCCCATTCCGCGGGTTTTGAGGTAGGCCGCCACTTTTTGTTTGTATTCATCCGGCACAATTCCAAATGCCAGCGGCAACATGTTGGCATGCACCGAGCCATGATTTGTACCTATTCCATCGGTATAATAACCACCTTGTTTATTCAGCAGTTTTTCGTTGATGGCTGTTTTTGCTTTCTCTGCACGATCTTTGAAATCTTTTTCTTCATCGGTTTTTCCCATAATTCCGGCAAATTCAGCCATGATTTCCATGTTTCTGAAATAAAAGCTGTTGATTACCGTGTTTACCGACATAAATTCAAAACCGTCGCGCTCACCCTGCGGCCAATCTTTGGGGAGTTTCCAGCCTGTATCTTTTTGTGCCGGTGGCCAGTCAACAATATCGCGAATCCGTTGCGTGGTGTCAGCAAAACCCAATTTAGCCATGAATTCACCATTCAGCTTTGGCGATTTTGTGCTGATTAAACCGGGCTCCACTTCCAGTTCCATCAGGGTTTTGTGTTTCAGCGGCTCGTAATATTTTTGAATCAGTTCGGTGTTGCCGGTGTACATGTAATCCTGGTAAAACAGCAGAGCCACATGCAGTTGCCACTCGGTGGGCCAGGTGGGAAAATCCATAAAATATTCTATCGTTCTGCGGGCAATGGCGTATTCATTGTCCACCGAATAATGACTGAGCTGATTGAGATAGGCATCCGCTTCATAAGGAATCCGCTCACGATCGCCGTCAATGTACACACCTGCAAACGAAGTGGCTTTCTGTGAATATTTGCACATTTCCCAAACCTGGTTCAGAATTGTATCAGAACTCAAAAATGAACTGGAATTGTCATCGAAATAGTTGAAATAAGCAACCTGAGTCAAATCTTCTGCATTCAAATCTGAATTGCATTCAATTTCGGCATAACGAAACGGGGTGAGCACGGGAAACGAATCGGGCAAAGCCACAGCAGCCGGACCAGTATTGCGCTCATCAGGAATCAGTTGAAGATTATATTTTGTTTTGCCGGGTTCAACCTTTAAATCAATTTCTGAAAAGCGGATGGTTCCTCCCGGATTTTTGTCAATTTTCCCTTCCAACAGCTTTTCACCCAGCCTGATTTTCAAAGTTTCAGATTTTGCAGTTTTATAATTGATTTCAAGTGTGGCAAAAGCATCTTTTCCAAAGTCGGCAAAATACGTTCCGTCAGACATTTTTCTGAAAGCTGCCGGTTTTATCTGTTTAACCTGAAACCAGTTGTGCGACGTAAGTTTTTCGCCAAAATCACCAGTCCTGAATTCCTGCACTGCTGAATATTCCGAAGGTTTGTTTTGATGATCCCAGATTCTGACTTTCCAGAAATATACTGAATTCGGGTTCAGGGGTTTTCCTGCCATTTCAACATTTACCGTCTGATTGGTTTTTATCTTTCCACTGTCCCAGAAATCACCAATATTCTCTTCAATTTTTTTCTTTTCAGAAGATACCAAAACCTGGTAAGCATGCTGAAAAACTGCTTTTTGGGGCACCACCCAGCTAAACTCAGGCTTGCTGTCAACAATTTTTGTAAACTGCGGATTCCGGATGGTTTCCACAGTGAGTCCAAATGGCACTAAATCATCATTTTCAACTTGTCGCGAATAAATTAATCCGGTATTAAACAAAAATGCGAGGATTGTAAAGAATACAAAATTGCCCTTGAAATTCATTTTAGTTGGTTCGTTTTATACTCTGTTTTGGAACTAAACGATCATTTTGATTTTGCAATCCACGCTGCCAGAAATGCCATTGGTAAATAGGCGCCAATCAAATCAACAAGCGTAAACCACAATGGCGATGGTAACATCAGAACATTGCCAATGCCTCCGGCCAGAAAAAATACACCAATAATCATGGCAAAAAGCAACTTGCGGTTTGTGGCAATAAAAGCCGTTAGCAACGCACCCACAAAAGTACCCAAGGCATGAGCCAGAAACGGAAACAAAAAATGTTTGGGCTGAAAAAGGTGAATTCCGGCTTTCAATCCCTCAACCGTAGTATTATCAACACCTTCGGGTGGAGGAATGATGGTACCGCTAATCATGATAATACCCATATTCACCAAACTACCGACGACAACGCCTGCAATTACTGAAAGAATATTTCTAACCGTTGTGTTCATAAATGTTCTATTTTGTTGTCAGATAAATGTAAGCAAATAGTCAACTACAAAAATCCTGAATAAAAATAATTTATTTAACATACTGAATCAACTTAATTGGCCCTGTCAATCCTGATGGTTTCAAAGGCATCTCTTTATTGAGGATTTCTGCTATAGGTGCGGTTGTAAAAATGCTTTTAATCTCACCAAATTGCTTTAAATCGCCAATTAAGCGGTTTCTGCATACAACTGCAACAGTTATTTCCAGCGTGTTTTCTTTTTTCAATAATCCAGTAACATCTATTGCTGAGTTTGGCATCCATAAGTTATTCAGCAGTTTACCGTTGAACTGCACCTCTGCGGTAGCATCTAAATATCCGGGATTTAACTGCACAATGTTTTTAGTTGTCGCCAAACTTTCATCAACATCAAACCGAATGGTGTATTTTACCTTTCCGGCAAAATATTTAATGTCAGGATTATCAAATTCGGTCAATGATTTTAGCTCTCTTACTTCGATTGGGTTTATATTCACTGACGAAACAGGGAAAAATTCTAGCCGGGCATGATAATTTTCAATTTCAATTATTTCAGGTTTCTGCCGAATTTTAGTTACGGTATTTCCCAAACTTGTTTTGAAAGTATATTCACCACTTTCGTTTACAATAAAATCATTGAATCCGTTAACAATGGTTGGTAAAGTAGCTATATTTTCCTCGCCATCCGCTGGTTTTGGAAAAATCTGGTTGCCCGCAAAAAATACTTTATTGGTATAATCTCCGGAAATATCTTTTCTGAAAACAAAAATCAAGGCTTCGTTTGGTTTGAATTCCACCGGAATACGAACCTGTTTATCTTCGACTGAAAAAATTGAGGTTTGCAGAATTGTACCACTTTCAGGATACCAGATTTCAGGTTGTCTCCCTTCAACCCGAAATAACAATTCGCGGATTAACGTTTTTTTCTGTTGGTTGAAAACAAAATACACATCGCAATCAATCAGCTTTTTATGAATAAACATCAGTTCTTTTGAATCGGGTGATTTGTACTCAAAATCTGGTAATACTTTAATTTCTTTGAGCACTTGTCCGACTGGTTTATCCGAAATCACGCGACCTTTCCCATATGAATTTTCACCTGCATTTCGCCAAAGTTCGCTGACAAGTTGCCTGAATTCCAATGAGTAGGTTTGAATATCAGTCATCGATAGCATTGACTCAGTTTTTTTCCCAACGACAATCAAGCCTTCTTTAACCAGTTCAGTAACTTTCTTTAATGTTTCAAAATTCATTTCCTCACTATCCGGGAGAATGAGTAAAGGGAATGTTTGTTTACCGCCAAACGAAAGTTTGCCATTTATCACTTTTGCCTGATTCAGCAACATCTCCGAATTACAAAAACCGGCACGATAACCCGGAGGCAAATCATAAATCAGATTGACCGGTAAATATTGCGGTAACCTGTCGCCTGTATAAAAAACCACATCGGCAACCGGTTCACCTTTTTGCAAAACATATTGAATCCTCGATTGGTAGTTCATCCAATCCTGCGAGTATTCCCACCAAGGATTATTACGGTTGAAATGTGCAGCAAACTTGAATAAGGTTATCCCGGGCTTATTGTCAGTTGGTTGGTGCACATAACTGTGTAAAATCATCTGATTTACCCCCGAACAAAAGGCTAAATCGCCAAATGGTTTTAAATCGGCCGGCGATTCACTGTAATGTGCATAACCTGTATATGCTTCAGAACCAATAATCTGTTTATTGCCGGCAAGCGATGCGTAAGTCGGGAAACCGGGTGTAGGATTGTTTACCGGTTCGTATTCAGGAATCTGGCTGGTATTTGGAGTTGCCCAAAATTCAGTCATTACAAGGTCGGCATGTTTGTTTGAACGCAAAGCATCAATTGGCGGGTACATTCCGCTGTTTGCATAAATTATTTCGGCATGCATTTCGAGGTTGCTTCTGTGACACAACTCACTGAAATGATTGTAGTATTTTTCGTCAATCAAATCAGAGATTGTTTTCCTGAAATCATGTAAAAATGCGTCCGAAAGTGTATCGTTCTCCACTATTTCACCACAGAGTACCGGAATCCAGTTTTTTATTTTATAGCCACGTCGGCTTTCAAATTCTTCAGGAAATTTTCTGGTCCAGTTCTGAAACTGGCACTCCCAACTGTCAATCAACAAAAACTTAAACGTATTCCCGGTAAACTTACCGGCAGTTTGCACACATTTTTCAGCAAATCCGGCGTAATGCAAATTCAACGCGGTGGTGTCCATTTTATCCACTTCAAGACCTGTTCCTTCCGGTGTTGCCGGACCATTTTTCATTCCCGTCGAAGTGTAGCCAAATCGAATGATTTTCCATTTTCCTTTGGGTGCATTCCATTTCAAAAAACCGTCAACCGTTAGTTTATCAGTAATATCAATCACTGCATTTTCAGGAATTGCTTTTTTGCCATTGATTTTTTTACGGTCAAAAACATTTTGACTGACATCATTAATAATGGCTGTTTTTTCGGCCAACGATGATATTGCCGGAAAATAGGAAGGATTTTCATCTTTTTTCAATATTTCAAGCTCGGCAACCGGGCAGTTTACAGTGTAAATACCACTCCCCTTTATAAACTCAATTCTGAAATGTTTTGCTTTTGTTTCAGGAAATCGGGCTTTAAATGTTTTATTCAGCCCAACAAATTCAAAGTCAGCAAGCCTGTTGAAGTTCTTTCCGTCTTCCGAAAATGAAAGGGTAAAATGGTTACTGATTTTTGCCATATCATCCCAGCTAAATGTCATGTTGGGATAAAGTACCAATTCTGAAGCAGTAAAATCTTTTTTAAAAGTAATATCAATGATACTTCCCTTTTCAAGATTTATAAGGCTTTTCGGATTTCCATCGTAAAAAATATTTCCGGCTGAAACCTGGTTTACTGAAATGCCGGGATGAGCTTCTGCGAACGAATTCGGTACTTCTTCGCACGGAATTGCCAAAACAGCAACATCGTGGTAATAATTTTCAACCACCGGTGGTTCCGGAAGTTTTACGTTGATTTCCCGTCCGCCGTCAACAAATGAATTGCTCCAGACATACTGTTTCATCGACATTTCGGGTGTAATCCATGGTCCGCCGCTTGTGCTCCAACCATCGCAGTTATGAACTCCGATTTTTATGCCCAATCTTCCGGCTTCCTCCAACGCCCAGCGAAACATGGCGTGCCATTCGGCAGAGTTAAAAATAACGGGTTGAATTGGCAGGTTTGCATTGGCTCCTCCGCCAACATTAAGAATAGTAGCCTGCACTATTCCCTGTTTTTTCATCGACTCCAGGTCTTTTGTAATTCCGTCGCGGGTGATATTTTTATCAACCCAGTGCCACCAGGTATGTACTCCAACCTCTTTTGGTGGCGACTTAAAATCATTTTCGTTCAGCAAAGGTTGGGCAACCAGCAGATTTGCATTGAAAAAAAACAGAATAACTAACTGAAAGAAATGGTTTTTCATAGAATGTCGGTTTGTTAGATTTGATTACTGTGATATCAGGATTATCAGTGCCAAATTTCAGGATTCAATATCTGAAAAAAATCGATTTTATTGAGCTTCAACATAGTTACGATTAATCTTATTATTTCAGCTTTTTACTCAGGTAATTTTTCTGAATTACAGTGTCACCGCGACAGGCGTTACGTTATCCGATTTCGCTTTAAAAACCACCTTCCCTTTTTCTATCACAACAATCTCCGTGTTTTTTCCATTTCTTGTGACTTCCACATCAAAAGTTTTTCCGAAAGCTTTGATATTCTGCAATTTCATAAAATTCCATTTCTCAGGCAGGCGTGGCGAAATTTCAAATTTATTCAATCCGACCGGCGTAATTCCAAACAATCCCTCGGTAATCACACGGCAATACAACCCGCTTTCGGCCGACAAGTGGCGCTGGTTTCCTTCAGGCCACGCTTCCACCGGGTACGGAACATGGTCGCCCAGCAATCTTCGCGACGAATAATAGGAAATATAAGGCATTACCCGTTCAGTTGCCCCTGAATTCAACAACCCACGAAAGGCATACAATGTGGAGCGGTCCCAGAAAGTTTTGCTGCCCGACTCAGTCAGAATTCCATTTTCAGTCCACAAATAAGGCGAAAGCAATGCGTTGGCCGTTGCTTCTTTCCTGTCATAAATTCCCATGGTGAGCGGCAGACAAATCCATGAGCGCAATTTATCGTTGCTGTCGAAATACCGGTAAGTATCGAATCCCTGAACATTGGAACCAAAATACTTTTCGATGGAAGTTTTCAGCGCAGCCGCCCTTTCGAGATAAAGCCGGGCAGTATCTGCCTTCCCGAGTTCGGCAGCAAGATGCGAAGCGCTGACAAAAGCGCCATAGGCAAGCGCGTTGGTGGAAAGATTGTATTTTCCGGCCGGAAACCTACCTTCCAACTCATCAGAATCAGACGCAATTACGCCGTCAGGTCCTTTTTGTTTTTCTAGAAACGTCAGGCACCAACGAATGAGTGGCCAGAATTCCTGCGCAATTCCTTTGTTTCCGTAAGCCAATACAAAACGGGAAGCCCCGTAGGCAATCATTGCCTGGTCGCCACGGTCGCCGGCCCCGTTCCAAAAATCAACTCCTTCGGCAATTATCGAACTTGGAATAGGCTTGTACTCCGGGTTCATATAGCGTGCAAAATGGCGGTAGGCGTTTATAGCAGACTCGTTTCCGGCCAGATTTCCGAGAAATGGGAAAAACGGATTGACATATTCAGCCTGGTCGTTGGCCCAGATGGCTGCGTAATAAGCACCACCTCCCGGTCCGTGCATCAGTCCGCCTTTTGTATCGTAAATACTTTCGGTGGCGCGTATTTTTGCAAAGGCAAATTCTTTGTTAATCGTATCGTTGGGTGTAACCAAAACCAGGTTTTCAAAAACCTCGTCAATAAACTTTCTGCGTTTCGACAACTCAAAAACCGGTGAAAAATGATACGGTTGATCAGTTACTTTTCGACCTGAATAAATCAAACCGAAAGTTTTTTCTCCGCCCGGAGCCAGCGTAAATTCGCCCGATTCCGTTGCATTCACATCAATTAAATACTCGCCGTAAACTCCTTTTTCGGCTGGCGTTGTAATGCGGGTTGGCGCAAACTGAATTTTTACATTGCAGAATTTGCCCGTCGGGTTTTGCAGCGTGATAATTTCGACCAGTGCGGCTTTGTCAACCGAAGGAAAAACAGCACGCGAAATTACAAGGCCTGTATTGGTAGAGCTTTTTACCGAAAGAATTCCCTTCAGATTGAATGATTGCGGAAACTCTTCGACCAATGTTCCGTCGACTATAAAACCCGGTTGCTCAGTACCTTCAAAACTTTTTGTCAGACTGGCATGTGTATCGTTAGGTATGGTGCGCAACATCGGGAAAACCAGCTTTTTCCGGTTGACAAGTTTTCCGGTTTCATCCACTCCGTAGGTAACAATTGCTGAGATATTAAAACCACTCATTTCGATGTGGTCGGTGTGTGATACTGATTTCTGAACATTCCATGTGATACTTTCATCAGGTGAAATTTGCCAGGTAAGTTTAGGACTCTGGCTATTTGAAATCAGATAGCAGAAAAGGAACAAAGCGATAATTTTCAGTTTCATAATCCAGGTTTTATTAAATACTTTTAAATCAGTGCAATTTGAATTAAAACACCCTCGTTCCGAAAACAAACCTTTCATTCCACCACGAATTACTTAGCGCAGTTTTGGTAACACCAGCCGATGAAGAGGTGTGAATAAACATTCCATTTCCGAGGTAAATTCCAACATGTGTAATGAAATCCGAGGTTTTGTATGATTTTGTAAAAAATACCAGGTCACCCCTTTTTAAATCGTTTCTGTCGAATATGAGATAGCCATATCGCGCCTGTTCCTGCGAATTCCTTGGAATTTCGATTTTGTTTTTTGTAAAGGCGAGATAAGTCAGGCCCGAACAATCAAGGCATTTTGATGAAGTGCCACCCATGCAGTGTGGTGTTCCGATGTATTTTTCAGCAGTTTTGATAATCTTTTTTGGCTTTATTCTGCCTGTCTTTAATTCACGCTCAATTCCCCCCCTCACAAAAGCCTGCATTTCACCCGTAAACTGTTCTGGATTATATCGTTTTGAAGCAACTGGAATCTGTCTGCGGGAGCACGATCCAAGAACTAATAATGTTGTGATGAATAATAAAAAAAACAGATTTTGTGAATTCCGGTTTTTATGATTTGCTTTTCTCATGGAACAAATTAAAGAATATTATTTAACAGGTTTCTCATCCAGCCAAAGTAACGGATTGCGGATGGGAAGATTGCGCAAAACCTCAGCTGTTTCGGGAGATCCTTCCAGTTTTTTCCAAAGTTCAATATATTCTTTGTTATTGTATGCTTCTCCTGCAAAAAGCAGAAACGGTTGACGCACCGGCCATTCATCAAAATACATAACATCGGGTGGGTACGGCCATTTCGATTTATCGGCAACAAACGGAAACAGAAATTCTGCACCTTTTTCCAGGTTTAATCCTTCGGGTGTGGTGAAATTGAACAAGTTTTCCTGGGGGGTTGAAAGTATTTTGGCCGTTGTAAAAAATGCATCAAGATTAAAAAGTGAATAACCATATGGTTTTGTGCGTTTCAGTTCGAGCTGGAAAGAACCATCTTGCGACATTTGTCCGGGAAGCAAAACTGATTTAAATCTTTCAAGGCAGAAATCAAGTACTTTTTCGTTGCCGGCCAACCTTGCAAACATGGCAGTTTGCATCACCCAGCAGGTTCCGTGATTGTTTTTGGCGTTCATTTCATCGATTCCGTACTGGTGAGTGGTTAGCCAGTCAACCAAATCACCAAACCAGGCTTTTACTTCCTCAACATCTTCAGGAGAAATCGCGCTTTTTTGTTCCAGAATCTCTACCGAACGTGCCACCTCAATCAGGTGAATGGCGTCGATAATTCCTATTCCCCGGCCGGTAAACCGGCCTTTGATTGCCTGAACATATAAAAGACTTGGATTCATGCAGGTTTCGGGATTGATAAACCATGCTTCGAGATGTTTTTGAGTCGCTTTTGCAAACTTTTTATCGCCGGTTAACAGATACGCCGAAGTCTGCATTCCCACAATCCGGCTAAATCGAACCATCGCCAGCCGGTGCGCCACAAAATTAGCGGGATTGGTTTCGCCATCACGTTGAATATAAGGCCCATCTGGATTCTGCGGGTCGGGCCACCAGTAATCACCTTCAGAGTAAAAATCATGAATACTGCCGGCACTTCGATCACAAAAAGCAGCAGTAACCGTTACCGGCAAACTGTCGAGGAATTCTGTTGCAGTTTTGATGATAAATTGTTGTTCGGGAAAAGAAATAAGAGAAATTTCCTGTTTTTGATATTTATCGGACAGAATCGACAAAAGTATTACCAGCCAGATATTCATGAATCTTACAGACAGGAAATTTCTCTTTCAACCTTAAAACTTAATTATTCCCAGGGAACCAGTTTCGATTTGTAATAATCGATTCCCAGTGCTTCAAATCGTTTCCCGTGTTTTGCCAGACGTAGTTTATATTCGTCCCAGTTACGGTTGGCAGGGGCAGTCCAGCCAATTTCGGCATATCCGGGTAAACGCGGAAAAACCATGTATTCCACTTCGTCAATGTTTGTAACAGTTTCAGACCACAATGGTGCCTCAACACCCAGAATTTTATTTTTGGTAATGGCAGGAACGTAGGAAGCCGGATCCCAGATGTAGGCAGTGTCCACTTCAATATAACCTGCCCAATGTAAACCCAAATGTGTGGTTGAATCGTACTGCATATCGAGATAAGCTTTTTTGGCGGGCGACATAATTACCTGTGCGCCTTTTTCAACGCCCAGAGTTGTATTTTCCACATCGGCCCAAAACTGAACGGTGGCGCCGGCTACAGGGGTTGCATTGGCAATTTCATCCCAGCCAATTACCTTTTTGCCATATTTGGTTACAATATCCTGGGCGCGGTTAATCAGCATGATATAATCCAGCGAATCAGTCACATGCGATTCGTCGCCGCCGATATGAAACCACGGGCCGGGAGAAATGGCCGAAATTTCGCGCACCACATCGTCGATAAACTGGTAAGTAACTTCCTTTTTAGCCCACAATGTACTGAAACCCACTTCTGTTCCGGTATAAAGTTCGGTTGCTTTGTCGTTTTTGTTGAGTTCGGCATAAGAAGCCAGCGCAGCGTTTGTGTGTCCCGGCATATCAATTTCGGGTATGATGATGATGTTGCGCTCCTGTGCATAATTCACCAGTTCAACAAATTGTTCCTGGGTGTAAAAACCACCCGGGCCACCGCCCACTTCTGTGCTTCCGCCAATTTCGGTAAGTTTTGGCCACGATTTGATTTCGATTCTCCAACCCTGATCATCAGACAAATGCAAATGGAGGATATTGATTTTGTAGGCAGCCACATAATCAATGAGTTGTTTAACCTCTTCAACACTAAAAAAATGACGGGCCACATCGAGCATCACTCCCCTGAAACCAAAATCAGGATAATCAGTTACAGTTCCGGTTGCAATTACAGGTATTTCGCCTTCACCGGCTTTTACAGGCAAAGTCTGCAACAGCGTCTGGATTCCGTTGAAACAACCTGCCGGTTGATTGGCTTTTATTTCGATGAGTTTTTTACCGATTGCCAGTTCGTAACCTTCGTCGCCCAGCTCGGGTTTTCCGGCAGAAAGCGACAGGTAAATTCCATCCACCGGAACTTCTGCCGATGTTTTTACTTCGAAAGTTGCCCCGGTAATTTTTCCAAGCGATTGGGCCAGGTAATTCCCGGTTTGTTCCAAACTTTCCTGTACATAAATTACGGTTGCATTTTCAAGTTTGAAAGCCTGACCGGTCGCGGTAACCGAAACAGGTTTCGGGATGAACGGTGTTAGTGTAAGGTCGGTTTTCACCTGGTTACAGGATATCAGCGCCAGCAAAAAAACGGCTGACATAAATGCGATGAATCTGTTGTTCTTCATTTTTTGTATTTTTTTTGTTTTAAGGGTAAAAATAGGTTTTTAAACCGAGAAAAGTCACGTGAATCGAATATGCTGATTTATTTTTTGTACTCTTTCGGCACTACTTCTCCCCGTGCCACCAGCAGCGCATTCATGGCGAGCGCTTCCAGCTCGTCTTCACCCGGATATATAAAAATGGGTGCAATAAATCCAACTTTCTGGTTCATATAAAAACCGAGGGTTTTATTGTGCGCCATTCCGCCGGTAAGAATAATTCCATCCACTTTCCCCTCCAACACAACCGCCATTTCTCCAATTGATTTAGCTACCTGGTAAAACAGTGCTTCCTGGTAAAAACGTGATTTTTCGTGACCTGAAGCAGCGAGATGCTCCACTTCCTGGGCACTGTTGGTTCCCAGAAAACTTACAAAACCACCTTCGCCAACCACCATTCTGTCAACCTCGCTTTTGGTATATTTCCCGCTGAAACATATTTCAATAAGTTGTCCGGTTGGTAAACTCCCCGATCTTTCGGGGCTGAACGGACCTTCACCATTCAGGGCATTGTTCACATCAATAACACGTCCATTTTTATGTGCTCCTACCGAAATTCCACCCCCCAGATGCACCACAATCAGTTTCATTTCCTCGTATTTTTTCCCTGATTTCAGGGCGTGCGAACGTGCTTTGGCTTTCTGGTTGAGTGCATGAAATATGGAACGGCGTTCAAAAAGTGTATGACCTGAAACACGCGCAACATCATCCAGTTCGTCGGTTACCACCGGATCGGCCATAAATGCCTGTGCATCCGGAATCTGCAAAGCAATATAATCGGCCAAAAGCGGCCCCAAGTTGCTGGCATGTTGCCCCATCACACCTTCGCGCAGGTGTTGCAACATCAGGTTGTTTACCCTGTAAATTCCTGATTCCACAGGATAAGTAAGACCACCCCGGCCAATGATAAATTTCAGCGAATCAACCTCGATACCCTCGTCCACCAGTGCATCAATAATCAGTCCCTTGCGGAAATCAAACTGGTCGATGATGGTTTCATAATGAAAAAGATCATCAAAGGAATGACGGATGGTTTTGTTCAATACGCATTCCGAATCGAAGTAAACTGCAAACTTCGTCGAAGTTGAACCAGGATTGATGGCCAGTATCCTATGCATAATCAGCTAAGCAATGAGGCCAGCGCCAATGAATTGAGTTTTGTCCGTTCGCTGTCGCCGCGCGACGAAACCACCACCGGCACTTTGGCACCTGCAATGATTCCTGACATTTCGGCGTTGGCTAATTTTGAGTTGGCTTTATAAAAAACATTGGCAGCATCGATATTAGGAAACAGAAGACAGTCAGCATCTCCCGCCACAGGCGAGGTAAAACCCTTTACTTCGGCTGAATAGCGGTCGAGCGCCACATCGAGCGCCATCGGGCCATCCACCAACCCTCCTTCAATCTGCCCATGTTCATTCATTTTGGCAATGGTGGCACCATCCATGCACGACTGTATTGAAATGATAATCTGTTCGGTTGGTGCGATCACGGCCACTTTGGGTTCTTCAATCCCCAACCGGTGTGCAGTTTGAATCAGGTGGCCTGTCATCATAATTTTCTGCTTCAGATCGGGGTACGGAATTACTGCTGCATCACTGAAAATAAGCAGTTTGTGGTAATTCACATTGTACATTACCGAAATATGAAAAAGTGTTGAATTCGATGGTAATAACCCGTTTTCCTTTTTCAGTAATACTTTCATGAACTTATCGGTTGAAATCAATCCTTTCATTACCAGGTCGGCTTCGCCGGCGTTTACCAGTTCAACCGCACGGTCGGCGGCATCTTTGGCGGTGGGTGCATCCACAATCCGGTATTTCACCGGGTCGATTTCCAGGTTTTTCAGTGCCTGTAAAATTTCGGTGGTATCGCCGGTTAAAATGGGTGAAACAAAACCCATTTTTACTGCTTCGTTTAAACCTTCGAGCGTACTTTCGTCAACACCGTTTACCACCACCACCCGTTTTA
>CAZXVT010000018.1:0-28738 GCA_964644015.1 uncultured Maribellus sp. | reverse complement strand
TTTACTTGCCTCTGGCAGGCTGTTTCCAGCATATCGGTAAAATTTCTGATTTGCATTTCCCTGTTTTTTTGCGCGAATTTAGACCAATCTCAGGTTCAAACTTACAACATTTCTCAGGTTTTTCCGGTAGATTTTTCATTCAGTTTTCATTAGCTTATCTTCTGATTATCAAATTCATCCGATTTAAATTAATCTATAAGTTTTTTAATCGCTTTTATTAGATTTTGACACATTAACCGATTGAATAATTTCAGACTTTAAATTGTATTATTTACTTCCCGGTAAGAAAAAAATAATGGCATCAGTCCAGAAACCGGAAAAAACCTGTATTTGTAATGATTTTTAAATATGTGAACCTCGTAAATTAATAAAAAAGAATCAAAAATTTATCGAACTATTGAATTTTTTAATGCCTTAAAATGGTGTTATACAATATATACGAATTTCGAATGTATATCAGATTTTATTCTAAATTCATAGCCTGATTTGTTTTTACGCATAACAAAATCATTTTCAAAATCAATATATGTGGCAATTTGAAATGAAGCGAAAAGCAACCCTATACAAAAACCTGTATGATATTTTTTCAACTGCACAAAAACGTTCGAACGGAGTTTTTTGTTATAGCTGACAACTGCTTTTAAAATACAGTTAAATTTTGAATGCAAGACTTACTTAAATCACTTATAAAAATCATGTTGTTATGGTAAATAAAATCACAAGTCTGGCCGAATACTTTCAAAAATACCAGGAAAGTGTGGCCGATCCCGAAGGATTCTGGGGTAAAATTGCGGAAAGCCATTACTGGCATAAAAAGTGGGACCGTGTGGTCGACTGGCGTTTTTCGGGGCCTGGCGCGCCTGATGTAAAATGGTTTGTTAACGGCAAACTGAACATCACCGAAAATATTTTCGAACGAAACCTGTTTACGAGGAAAGACCAGGTGGCGATCATCTGGGAGCCCAATGATCCGGCCACACCGGAAATCCGTATTACTTATGGCGAATTATTCGAACAGGTGAAACAATTTGCCAATGCACTCAAAAACATCGGTGTCGAAAAGGGCGACCGTGTGGCCATTTATCTGCCCATGGTTCCTGAGCTGGCAGTTGCCATGCTGGCCTGTGCACGAATCGGGGCCATTCATTCAATCGTTTTTGCAGGCTTTTCTGCATCAGCTCTGGCCGACCGGATTGTTGATGCATCGGCCAAAGTGGTAATTACTTCTGACGGTGCTTACCGCGGAGCAAAAAGTATCGGACTGAAATCGATTGTGGATGAAGCGCTCGAAAAATGTCCATCAGTACAAAAAACAGTGGTTTTAAAACATACCGGAGAAGATGTTCTTTTTGACAATAAACGTGACATTTGGTGGAGCGACCTGATTAAAGGTGTTTCTACCGAAAATAAGGCTACCCAGGTGGATGCCGAAGACATTCTTTTCATTCTTTATACCTCGGGCTCAACCGGTAAACCCAAAGGCGTGGTGCATACCACAGGTGGTTACATGGTTTATGCTGAATATACTTTTAAAAATGTTTTTCAGTACAACGAAGGCGATATGTACTGGTGTACTGCCGATATTGGCTGGGTGACAGGCCATTCGTATATTGTTTACGGACCACTGCTTACCGGAGCCACCTCCATTATGTTCGAAGGTGTGCCTACTTACCCCGATGCCGGACGTTTCTGGCAGGTAATCGATAAATACAAAGTCACCCATTTTTACACTGCACCTACCGCCATCAGGGCATTGCTGGCGCAGGGCGACCAATGGGTTACAAAACACAAATTAAGTTCGCTGAAAGTTTTGGGAACCGTTGGCGAACCCATTAACGAGGAAGCCTGGCGCTGGTACCATGATATTGTCGGAAAAGGTAAATGTCCGATTGTAGATACCTGGTGGCAAACCGAAACCGGTGGAATCATGATCTCGCCGCTGGCAGGCCTCACCCCCACAAAACCTTCGCTGGCCACTCTGCCGCTGCCCGGAATTCAGCCTGTATTGGTTGATCCCGAAGGAAGAGAATTAAAAGGTAACGGCGTTGAAGGAATCCTTTGCATCAAATATCCGTGGCCGGGGATGTTGCGTACCACTTATGGCGACCATCCGCGTTGTTTCCAGACTTATTTTTCGGCTTTTCCTAATTTATACCTTACAGGTGATGGAGCCAAACGTGATGAAGAAGGGTACTACCGCATCATTGGCCGAATCGATGATGTGATTAATGTTTCAGGACACCGTATCGGAACAGCCGAAGTGGAAGATGCTATCAACCAGCATCCGAAAGTGGTTGAGTCGGCAGTGGTGGGTTATCCGCACGAAATAAAAGGCTCGGGAATTTATGCCTATGTGATTTGCGATGACCTGACTGACGAAGAAATGAAAACCATCGAAGAAGAAATCAGGGCAACTGTCAACAAATTTATCGGAGCGATTGCAAAACCTGATAAAATCCAGATTGTGCATGGTCTTCCGAAAACAAGATCCGGGAAAATCATGCGACGGATCCTGCGCAAAATTGGTGAAGGCGATGCCACAAATCTGGGTGATACTTCTACGCTGCTTGACCCGGGTGTGGTTGAAGAAATCATTGCCGGTGCTAAAGTGGAAGTAAAACGATAATTCTTTTCTCTCTCGCAAAGACGTGAAGACGCATTTTATTTTCTTTTTGCGCCTTTGCGAGAGTCTTTTTTCTCAATCAAACCAAAACTTATAAAATATGACTGAAACAAAATCAAACCGTGGAATGGTGGTTTTTGGTGCCATTCTGATTCAGTTAGCCCTTGGAAATCTTTATGCATGGTCGGTTTTTACAAGCGACCTGGTACAGGAAGGCTGGACAAAAGCGCAAACCCAGGTCGTTTTTTCGGTAGGTGTGGCGGTTTTTGCGGTGGTGATGGTGATTGCCGGAAGACTGATGCCCAAATTGGGTCCGCGTAAACTCACGATTTTAAGCGGAATCGGGCTGGGACTTGGTTATATTATTGCCGGATTACTAGGTGCTGAAAACTATACAACGACACTCATTTTTGTGGGAGTTGTCGGAGGCGCTGGAATCGGTTTCGGCTACGTGGTTCCAATTGCAGTTTCAATGCGCTGGTACCCCGACAAAAAAGGACTGATCACCGGACTCGCTGTAGCCGGATTTGGTTTTGGCGCAACACTATGGATGACGCTGGCGGGTAAACTCGGTGCGCTTGGTGGAGCTGAACTCATCAAAAACATTGGCATGTCGAACACTTTTATTGTATTGGGAATCATCTTTTTCGCAATTATTCTTATCGGAAGTTTTTGGATGAAATTTCCGGAAGCAGGGTGGAAACCCGCTGGCTGGAACCCTGAAACAGCGGCAAAAGCGGCAGCAAAAGCAGGCACCGTTGAATTTTCAAGCAGCCAGATGCTCAAAACCACTCAGTTTTATCTTATTGTATTGACATACGCTTTTGGTGCCGGGGCGGGTTTGATGAGTATTGGCTTGATGAAACTTTGGCCGATGGAAGCATTGCAGGCCAACGGAATCAGTAAAGAAGTGGCAGCCGCCTCTGCAACTTTGGCAATGGCTATATTTTTTGCACTTTTTAACGGGCTGGGGCGCATCATTTGGGGAATGATCAGTGATAAGATTGGCAGAAAAACTTCCATAGCCATCATGATGGCCACACAGGGTGTTTTTGTAATCCTCTTTCAATGGATGGCGGGGATCCAGGCAACTCTTTACATTTTTGCCGTACTTATCGGCTTTAATTACGGTGGCCTTTTTTCATTGTTTCCAACAATAACTGCCGATACTTTTGGCAGCAAATATTTCAGCCAGAATTATGGCTGGGTATTTCTGGCTTATGCCATTGGTGGCATCGTTTTCCCCATTCTGGGTGGAAAACTCGGCGATCTGAATAATTTCCCGCTTTCATTCACTATTTGTGGAATACTTTGTTTTGTGGCTGTATTAACAATTCTGCTAGTTAAACCAATAAAACAGGAAATTGCCCGTTAACAACAACCGGGGCAAAATAAAAACCAAATCCGAAATAATTATTAATTTATCAACAGCCCGGAATTTCATTCGGGCTGTTGAATTTCAACAAATTACATGATAACAATTTACCGATATTCATGACATTTAATCCATGTTTCAATCAAAACCGCTAATTCCTGTTTTAAAACAACTTTCTAAAGTTTTTTTAACTGATTTTTTTCACGAATTTTAAGACCACTTTCATTCAAATTTATAACCTGAAACGAAAGCATTTGAAGTTTAAAACCAAAAATATTACACATGGCCATTAAGAAATTAGACAGTATTTTCAAACCGAAACGGATTGCACTGATTGGTGTTTCAAATAATCCCGACAGTGTTGGCGGAATCACACTCCGCAACCTGGTTGGAGGTGGATACAATGGTGTGGTTTACCCGGTAAACCCGAAACGTGAGGCAGTTTTCGGAATTCCGTGTTACCCCGATGTAAAAAGCCTGCCTAAAGTACCTGATCTTGCTGTGATTATGACGGCAGCCAAGTTTGTTCCCGATATTGTGCGCGAATGTGGCGAAGCCGGGATTCACGGGCTGATTATCATGTCGGCAGGATTTAAGGAATCGGGTGAAGAAGGGAAAATACTGGAGGCACAGGTTTATGCCGAAAAAGCCAAATTTCCGGATATGCGTGTAATCGGGCCAAACTGTCTGGGAATTCTGGTTCCAGGATTGAATATGAATGTAAGTTTTGCCGCCGGAATGCCGCGAAAAGGTCATGTCGCTTTTATTTCGCAATCAGGTGCTCTTTGTACCTCGGTACTCGACTGGGCTTACAATACCAACATCGGATTTTCTTATTTCGTTTCTATCGGTAACTCGATGGATGTGAATTTTGGCGACCTGATCGATTATTTTGGCCAGGATCCTAATACAAAATCGATTGTTTTGTATGTTGAATCCATCAGCAATGCACGCACTTTTATGTCGGCGGCCAGGGCATTTTCACGCGAAAAACCAATTATTGTTTACAAATCGGGGCGTTTCCCTGAGTCGGCTGCCGCCGCCGCATCGCATACAGGAGCGCTGGCTTCAGAAGATTCAATTTATGATGCCGTTTTCCGCAGGGCAGGTTTGGCAAGAGTTTATGATTTTGGAAATATTTTTGATTTCACCGATTTGGTAGGCCGCCGGCGGATACCGAAAGGGAACAGGCTGGCAATTGTAACCAATGCTGGCGGGCCCGGTGTTATGGCTACTGACTCACTGATTTCACTTGGAGGTAAACTGGTGAAACTCACCGACGAAACTATGCAAAAACTGAACGATTATCTTCCGCCATTCTGGTCACACGGCAACCCTGTTGATGTTTTGGGAGACGCAACTCCTGAAAGGTTTGCAAAAACAACAGAAATTGTGCTTGAAGATCCGAATGTGGATGCAGTACTTGTTCTTCTTACTCCGCAAGCGATGACTGCCCCAACCGAAACGGCTGAAGCAATTGCCCAACTGGCTTCAAAAACAACCAAATCAATCATGGCTGCCTGGCTGGGTGGTGCAAGTATGATTAATGGAATCCAGGTTTTCAACAAAGCCGGAATTTCAAATTATCCAACTCCGGAGCAAGCAATCCGAGCCTTTATGACTTTGTCTGATTTTTCTGAAAACCAGGAAATGCTGTACGAAACACCGCGCGAAGTACCGGTTTCTTTTGGTTACGACAGGGCTGAACTCCGTAAAAAATACATCAACGAAATTTTTCCCAAAGCCAGGGTTCTGAACGAAGATGATTCAAAAATGCTGGTGAACGATTATGGAATTATTACCACTCATCCACAACCTGCTTATACCGAGGACGAAGCAGTAAAAATTGCCGAACAAAAAGGATATCCTGTAGTATTGAAAATCTATTCGCCTGATATCACCCACAAATCAGACGTTGGCGGAGTGGCATTGAATATCAAAAACGAAGAAATGGTGCGTGCCACCTTCCGAAACATGGTAAAAACGGCCCAGGAAAAAAGGCCGGATGCCAGGATCGACGGGGTGACCGTGCAAATCATGGTCGATACCCGCGATGCAGTTGAATTGATTATCGGCATTAAAAAAGACCCGGTTTTCGGAACTGTGATGCTGGTGGGAATGGGTGGAACCACTGCTGAATTATTCAAAGACAAACGACTCGAATTTCCACCATTAAACGAGCGACTTGCAAGGCAAATGCTTGAATCGCTGCAAATTTACCCGCTATTAAAAGGCTGGCGTGGCGATGCTCCGAAAAATATCGACAAACTGGTGGAAGTTCTCATCCGCATGTCGTACCTGGCTGCCGATTATCCCGAAATCAAGGAACTCGATATCAACCCACTGATTGTAAATGCAAAAGATGTTATTGCACTTGATGCACGCATTGTGGTTGACGATGAAGTAATGCAAAAACCGGTAAAAGACTACTCTCACCTCATTTTGCGTCCTTATCCCGAAAGCCTTATCAAACCATCAAAACTGGCTGATGGTACCGATATTTTGCTTCGTCCGATAAAACCAGAGGATGAACCCATGTGGCTTGAATTATTGGCAAGTTGCTCGAAAGAATCAATATATCACCGCTTCAGGTATGATTTTTATTTTGATTCACACGAAATTGCATCGAAATACTGTTTTATCGATTACGACAGGGAAATTGGTATTGTTGCCGAGCTGGAAGATAATGGTCATAAAAAACTGATTGGCGTTGGAAGATTGATTGCCGACCCTGATGTAGAGTTGATGGAATATGCCGTTTTGATTACCGATGCATGGCAAAAGAAGGAATTGGGCCATATTCTGACAGAATATTGTGTTGAAATTGCCAAAACACGGGGTGTAAAACGACTTGTGGCTGAAACCACGCGCGATAACAAACCGATGATTTCGGTATTCAGAAAGCTGAATTTTAAAATCAGGTTTAATGAAGACACCACTGTTACTGTGACAAAAGATATTCAGGAAGAAGAAGTATAAAAATTACTCTGACTGTTAAAATGTAATTTTCCCGGCAGTTCAACCTGAGTTGCCGGGATATTTTTAAACAAATTATGAATATCGAACTGCTGGAAAAAGCTGCTGAATTAATCCGCAAATCGCGTTACACAGTGGCTTTTACGGGTGCCGGAATCTCGGTCGAAAGTGGCATTCCACCTTTCAGGGGCGAAAATGGATTGTGGAACAGGGTGGACCCGATTTACCTCGAAATCGATTTCTTTAAGACTAAACCCTATCAATCGTGGAAAGTAATTAAGGAGATTTTTTACGATAAACTAGGTGATGCCGCTCCGAATATTGCGCATCTCACGCTGGCAAAAATGGAAGAACGCAGCTACCTCGAATCGGTTATTACCCAAAATATTGACCATTTACACCAGAAAGCCGGAAACAAAAGGGTTTGTGAATTGCACGGAACTTATAAACAACTGGTTTGCACACAATGTCATTCGGAATATGATCTCAGTTTTGCCAATCTAAATTTTCTGCCGCCCACCTGCTACATCTGCAAAGGAATCCTGAAACCCGATATCGTGTTTTTTCATGAGCCCATCCCCAGATTGGTGGAGAAACGATCGTTTGATGAAGCGGCAAAAGCCGATGTGATGATCATCATCGGTACCAATGCAGAGGTGCTGCCGGCTGCAAGAATTCCGGAAATTGCAAAAGAACACGGCGCAAAAATTATCGAAATTAATATTCAGCCCACCCACTTCACCAATTCACTGACGGATATTTTTCTGGAAATGAAAGCTACCGAAGCGCTGGGTGAGATCGGGAGACTGTTGTATTTGTAAAAGAATGGATTGTAATCAACACTTTTATCAAAAAATTAAATACCATCGATTGTAATCAATACTTTTGTGATGTTTGCCGAAAACATAATTTCAAAAAAATATAAATTACTCTAAACTAAATCTTTAAACAATACCGAACTAAAATGAAAAAAACAATTATTCTATTTTGGATGCTTTTTATTGTTGTTAACATGGAGGCTCAGATTAACATGAATGATTCTACAGCGCAGGTGATAGCCTATTGGAATCTTAATGAAAAACAAACCTATCAGGTAACAACAGAAAAGTACAAAATCGTGGATTCTGACACCACTGTAACTGAGTATTTTAAATACCTGGTGGACATCACAGTAAAAGACTCAACAAATAACTCTTACACCGTCGACTGGTTTTACCACGCTTACGAAATAAACGAAGAAAATGAGCTATTAAAAAAACTGTCAACGCTGGTTGAAGATATGACAATAACGATAAGAACCGACGAAACAGGAGTACTCCAGGAAGTGGTTAATTGGAAGGATATACAGGCATTTGTTTTTAAAGCAACACAAATATTAAGGGAGGAAACCATGGATATACCAAATATCGATAAGGTCATTACCCAGATTGAAAACATGTACACTTCAAAAGAATCGATTGAAGCAGCGGCTATAAGGGAAATACAACTGTTTCATACCTTTCATGGTGCAAAATACAAAATGAACCTGGAGTACAACTCTCCATTAAAAATTGCAAATCTTTATGGCGATGAACCATTTGATGCTGACGCCATTGTTTGGCTCGACGAAATTAACCCCGATGACAATAATTTCATTTTAAGAATGAACTTGGCTGTTAATTCAGAGCAGCTTACAAAAACAACATTCAACTATCTGACAGATATTGCGAAAAAGATGAATACTCCGGCTCCCAAATGGGAAGAATTTCCACAACTGAAAAATGAAACTTTTACTGCCTCCAGGATTCATGGCTCCGGATGGCCAATTTATTGCATCGAAACAAAAGAAATTTTTGTCGAAGGGCAAACAAATATTGAGGAAACTATAATCGAAATACAATAAATTGGAAACGAAATACATTTTTTGAAAATACAACTGTAATTCATGAGGTAATATTTGTACCTAAATAGTATTTTTCTGTATTAAATTAAAAACGGTAATAAACATGAATCACAAATTCAGAAAACCATTATTAACACTGATTTTAGCAGTAGTGTACATTTGTTCGAATGCCGCCAACGATGCGCGGATGATGCGTTTCCCCGATATCAATAACAACGTTGTGGCATTTGTATATGCCGGTGACATCTGGACAGTTCCGGCAAACGGTGGTGAGGCGCGCAGACTCACTTCGCACGAAGGGTTCGAGCTTTTCCCGAAAATCTCACCCGATGGCAAATGGATCGCTTTTTCGGCAGAATATTCCGGCAGCCGCCAGGTTTATATAATGCCTGCCGAAGGAGGAAAACCACGCCAGCTTACCTGGTACAATTCGGTGGGTGTGATGCCGCCCCGCGGTGGTTACGATAACGTGGTGCTTGACTGGACTCCTGACAGCAAAAACATTCTTTTCAGGGCCAACCGCACCGAATTTGGAGACAGAAACGGGAAATACTACACAGTAAACATTGAAAGCGGAATGGAAAAACCACTGCAGATTGTAAATGGCGGGATTGCCGTTTTTTCACCCGATGCAAAAAAAATCTGTTTTACACCGGTTGACCGTGAGTTCCGTACCTGGAAACGATACAAAGGAGGACGGGCAACGCAACTATGGATTTATGACCTCGAAAAAGACGCTTCGGAACAAATTACCGATTTTGCAGGGTCCGACCAGTTTCCGGTGTGGTTTGGCAACAAAATCTTTTTTGCCTCCGACCGTAATCTCCGTTTAAATATTTACAGCTACGACACGCAAACGAAAAAAGTGGAACAGCTCACCGATTATACAGATTTTGATGTTCTCTGGCCTTCGGGCAGCAACGGACAGCTTGTTTTTGAAAAGGGTGGCTTCCTTTATAAAATGAATCTCGAAACTGGTAAAACTGACAAAATCATCGTCAATATCAATTTCGATAATCCAAACCTGGCTTCCTACTATAAAAATGTAAAGAATGATGTTCACAGTTATGCGGTTTCGCCAACGGCCAAACGTGTTTTGCTGGATGCTCGCGGTGATATTTTTTCAGTTCCGGCCGAGAATGGAATAACCGAAAATCTTACAAACACACAGGGAACAAGGGAAATTTATCCAAGCTGGTCGCCCGATGCACGATACATTGCCTACTATTCCGATGCAACCGGGGAATACGAAATTTATCTTCTCGAAAATAAAAAAGGTGCCCAACCACAACAACTTACCACCGGCTCTTCAGCCTGGAAATATGATACAGAGTGGTCGCCCGACAGCAAATACATCCTTTATTCCGATCGCACTTTACAGTTGAGAATACTGGATGTTCGAACCAAAAAAGAAACAGTTATCGACAAGGCAACCGAAAACGAAATCAGATCCTACGTTTTCTCGCCCGACTCAAAATGGGTGGCTTACGAAAAACAGGCGGGCAACAGTAACACAACCATCTGGGTTTATAATATTGCTGATTCGAAAAGTTACCAGCTTTCCGATGGCCAGTTTAACGACTACTCTGCAGTTTTCTCCACCGACGGTAAGTTCATTTATTTCCTTTCCGACCGCGATTTTAACCTCGATTTTTCAAGCTTCGAATTTAATTACGTTTACAACAACTCCACACGCATTTATGCCATGTCGTTACAAGCCTCTGGCGACAAACTTTTCAAATACAAAAACGATGTTGAACCAGTGAAAGATGAAGCAAAAACTGCTGAAGTGGCAAAAGAACAAAAGGATTCTAAAGATAAAAAGGAGGCTGAAAAAACAGAGAAAAAAGATGAAATTACTGTTTCAATCGATTTTGATGGAATCAGCAACAGGGTTGTCGCCCTGCCATTAAAATCGGGTGATTTCAGAAATCTTGTACCCGTTGAAGGCGGCGTTTTATACATCAGCAATGGAAAACTGAAAAAATACAACATTGCCGACGAAAAAGAGGAAGAAATCATGGACCGCGTGATGCAAGCCACTGTTTCGGCTGACGGTAAATCATTTTTATATCGATCAGGTGGCGATTTCGGAATAGCAAAAATTGCGCCCGGTCAAAAACCGGATGCCGGAAAACTGAAACTGGATGACATGCAGATGAAAATTGATCCGATGAAAGAATGGGAACAGGTTTTCAACGACGGCTGGCGAATTTTCCGCGACTATTTTTATGTGGGCAACCTGCATGAAGTTGATTGGAAAGCCATTAAAAAGAGTTATGGCCAGTTGATTCCATTTATTGGCCATCGGGCCGATCTTGATTTTGTGTTAGGAGAAATGATTGCCGAATCGAACACCGGTCACTCTTACGTTGACTGGGGCGATTTTAAAAGACCCGAAAGAGTGGACGGCGGATTATTGGGAGCCAGACTTGCTGCCGATGCTAAAGCCGGTTATTATAAAATCGAAAAAATTTACAAAGGTCAGAACTGGGACGAATCGCTGCGCTCACCATTTACTGAACAGGGTGTGAATGTAAAAGAAGGTGAATACCTTGTTTCGATTAACGGGAAAGAAATCACCACTTCGCTAAATCCTTATGAATTTCTTGAAAATACGGTTGGCAAACAGGTTGAAGTGGGTATCAACAACAAACCTGGCATGGATGGAGCAAGAACTTACATGATAAAACCTATAAAAAGTGAGCTCAACCTGCTGTATTACAATTGGGTGATTGAACGCCGTGCCATGGTTGACAAACTTTCGGATGGTAAAATAGGATACATTCATGTTCCAAATACTTCGACAGATGGAAACCGTGAACTCTTTAAGGGAATGTATGCTTATCATGATAAAGAAGCACTGATAATCGACGATCGCTACAACGGCGGAGGTTTCATCCCGGATGTGATGGCTGACCTCCTCGACCGTAAAACCTTAAGTTACTGGAACCGCAACGGACTTGTTCCCAACAAAACACCCGGCGTTTCGCATAACGGCCCGAAAGCTATGCTCATCAACGGTTATTCCTCTTCAGGCGGCGATGCTTTTCCTTACTATTTCCGCAAAAAAGGCCTGGGGCAGCTCATTGGCACAAGAACCTGGGGCGGATTGGTTGGAATTTCTGGCAACGCCCGTCTTGTTGACGGAGGTTACATTTCGGTTCCGCGTTTCGGAATTTTCGATGAAAATGGGGAGTGGATCATCGAAGGAATCGGGGTTTATCCTGATATCGAAGTGGTTGATCGTCCGGAGCAATTAGCAAAAGGGATTGATCCGGGCATTGAAAAAGCAGTGGAAGTGCTTCTGAAAGAACTGGAAAAGAATCCTCCCAGAAAAGTAAAATCTCCGGCAGGACCTGACCGTTCGGGCTGGATTGAAAAAGACATCAAATAATGATTGATTGAGGCTGTTTCGAAAGGGGCAGCCTCATTTTTTTTAAATTTACCCCAAACTTAAACAAACTATTACCGATGATAAAGAAAACCATTATCACCTTTCTGCTGATTTGTCCGTTTCTGATTGTTCAGTCTGAAATTATAAAACTTGAGAATTCTGCGCTGATTATTCAATTTGATGATCAAACTGCCCTTTTTTCTGTAACCGATAAAAGGTGTAATAAAGTATGGAAACAAAATGTACTGCCAGATAATTTAAGGGTTGAAAAAACCACCCGGACCGCGAACTCACTTATTGTTTTATTTTCAGGCAAATTCAGATTTGAAGCAGAAATTAAGCTAAATGAAAATGCCTCGTTCGAAGTTATTTTAATTGCTGACAATGAAATGCCGGTTGAGGAATTTGAATTTCCGGCCGCATTCGAAACACCCGACAAAAATCATTTTGTACTGATGACCGATGGTGAAGGTCTGCTGCTTCCGGCCGACGACAAGGAATACCCGATGAGCAGCGGTATTTCCTATTATACAGGAGGTGGATTGGCAATGGCATGGATGGGAGTGGTTGACGAAAAACTGGAAAATGGTTACATGGCCATTCTTGAAACACCTTACGATGCCGGATTGCGAACTCAACGAACGGATGGGCTGGTAACTTTCTCCCCGGTTTGGCTTCCTTCAATGCAGAAATTCGGCTATTCACGAAAAGTCAGCTATCATTTTTTCGATAAGGGCGGTTACGTGGCACAAGCCAAAACCTACCGTGAATATATCTGGAAAAGGAACAATGTTATCAGCCTGAAGAAAAAGGGAAAACGCTTTCCGGCGATGGACAAAATGATGGGGGCTGTTCATATTTACGTTTGGGACAAAGCACGAGACACAGAATTTGCCAGAGAACTGAAATCGTCGGGCATCGAAAAGGCGTTGATTTTGTGGGATGCCAATCACACACCTTATCCTGAAACCGGGTACGACAACAAGTTAAAAGAACTTGGCTTTGCCACAGGCGGCTACGAACTATTTACCGATCTTAAAACAAGGGATACAGCTAATTATGAATATGATTTTTCCGGTCTAATGCGTTTTGCACATACGGTTTACCCCGGAAAATTCAACCAGTTGGCAGCACGAAAAAGCGATGGCCTTACTTATTTCAACCAATTTGGACACACGTCTTGTCCGCAAGCCATTCGCCCCGAGATTTACCGGAAAGTTGACGCCAAGCTGAAAGAATTTCCACACGAAACCTATTTTCTGGATGTTTATCAGGCCAACGGAATTTTCGAATGTTACTCGCCTGACCATCTTCTGACGCGTGAACAGTTTTGCCAGGAGGTGATTAAAAACCACCAGATTATGGAAGACAAGTACAATCAATATTTGGGTGGCGAATGGGGCGCCGAATATGTAAATGCCCACGTGGCTTATGTACACGGAATGATGACCTTGCAGCGTACCTGGTGGGGATCGGGCATCGAGAAAAAAGGAACGATTTATTACACCGGCGATTGGCGCAGTAATCCGCGCCCGACTCAAATGATCGGAACCCGTGTGGCCAACGACAAATACCTGAAATATTCGATCAACGAATACACCCGCGTTCCGCTGTACGAACTGGTTTATCACGATGCCGTGGTAACCTCGTGGCGCTGGGAAGACGGCAACCATCACACCCCCGAAATCTGGTGGAAAAAAGATTTGTTCAATATGTTGTATGGCTCGGCCCCGCTATGGAATTTAGACCGCGAACGTTGGGAAGAATATAAATATACATTTATTGACAGCTATAAAAAAGTCTGCCCCTGGTTGTTGCAAATTGCGTATGATGAGATGATTTCACACCGGTTTGTTACAAACGACCACAAAGTCCAGGAATCGGTATTCTCTTCAGGTAAAAAACTGACAGTTAATTTTGGAGATACTGATTATTCGTTTGAAGGTAAAACTATTAAAGCAAAAGGATATTTAATCAATTAAATAAAAATGAAACAGATGAACTATAGTGTTTCGAAATTTTCTCTTCTCGCCTTTATGATTTTTGTGGCATTCTATGGAATTGGTCAAAATAAATTTCCAGCAGCTTCAAAAATCATTTCGGCCGAACTTTATGCTCCAATCGATTTGGGTTTCAAACTCAAAGCCAAGCCGACTGAAAATCCGTTCGATGTTTCATTTGGCGCAGTTTTCACTTCTCCTGAAAAGAAAACACTCACCGTTCCCGGTTTTTACAACGACAACCAAGAATACGTTATCCGTTTTTCAGCAAGCGAAATAGGAGAGTGGAGTTACCAGACTTTTTCATCGGTTCCTCAATTGTCGGGTTTGAAGGGCAGCATTTCGGTTACCGAAAATTCCAATCCTGAAGTACATGGCGCGGTAACTATCCATCCCGACTCGCCGCGGAAGTTTGTTTACGAAGATGGCAAACCCTACTTCGCATTGGCTTTTGAGTTGGATTGGCTTTTTGCTTTGGATTACGGCAATGCGGCTGGAATACCAAAAACCACGCAGATTATCAGCGATGTAAAAGCCAATGGCTTCAATCAGGTGGTGATGAACGTGTATGCTTACGATGTAAACTGGAAGGTTTCAACCGACGTTCCGCAGGAATACAGTTATAAAAAGCCCGCGTATTCCGTTTTCAAGGGCGATAACCAAAACCCCGATTTTAGTACAATGAACATCGACTTTTTTAAGCATTTCGACCGGGTAATCAACCACTTGCATGAAAATGGGATTGTTGCCCATGTGATGATTTATGTGTGGAACAAAAATGTGAACTGGCCAAAGATGTATTCTGCCGAAGACAACCGTTTTTTCGATTACGTGATTAAACGCTATCAGGGCTATTCCAACATCATCTGGGACGTGTCGAAAGAAGCGCTCGACTATGGCCGCTGCGACATTCCGTACATCAACGAACGCATTGAAAGGATTCGTAAAATGGATGCTTACAACCGGTTAATTACCGTTCACGATTACGAGTATTGCTCGCGCGAAGCCGACCGTGTCGATTTTATTTCGATACAAAACTGGCGCTCCGACCTGTATTCTTTGACCCTGGAAGCCTACCTGAAACACAGCGACAAACCAGTCATGAACATCGAGCACGGTGGTTACGAAGAAGGTCCGTACCTGTCGTTCGAAGGAAACTACGTCAATGCTGAAACCTGTTTGATCCGAAATTACGAATGTATTTTCGCTGGCGTTTATTCTACTTATTACTGGCAGAATACTTCATGGAATATTGTGGTTTACGATCCGATGGATGCAAAACATACCTTCAAAAAACCACGGTTCGACTATTACAAACACCTTCAGGAATTATTTACACGCTACGATTTTAACACACTTACGCCGGCAAAACCTAAACTCACGACCAACAGCCGCCTCGGAAACGACAACCTTGCTTCGAGCAGTTATCCGCTGACCAACGGGAAAGATTTGTACCTATACCTGGTTCCGGCAGCCAATCACCAAATCAACGTGGTATTGCCCGAACCTGCCGGCGGACAAATGGAAGCTATCTGGTTCAACCCTTTCACCGGAGAATACAAGGACGCTGGAACTTCGAAATACTCCATGTGGGCAGCCTACCAAAGTCCGTGGAAGAATACCTTCAGTGTATTAATCCTGAAATTAAAATAGACCGACATGAGAAAGTTACTTCTGATTTTTTTATTGGCCGGGTGCCAGTCGCTGGCACCAAACCAAAAACTGGTTGAAAAAGATGGTTTTATTGAGGTTGAAGCCGAATATTTCTTCGGGCAGCAAAAAGATGAGGTACGTAAATGGGTTCGGTTCGATTTGACACAATCGCCTGAAGTACTTCCCGATCCCGATGGCAACCATGCTGAAACTGCATCGGGACAAGCCTACCTCGAAGTATTGCCCGACACCCGTGTGACCCACGACGACACACTGACAGCAGGTGTTAACTTTACCAACGAACCCGGCGAAATGGCTGTGTTGAGCTATAAAATCAAGTTCACTACCACTGGCCGGTATTACGTTTGGGTGAGGGCTTTTTCAACTGGTACAGAAGATAACGGCATTCATGTGGGGATCGACAATCAGTGGCCCGAATCGGGGAAACGGATGCAGTGGTGCGAAGGAAAAGAACAGTGGACCTGGGCCAGCAAACAGAGAACTGATGCCAACCACTGCGGCGAACCTTATCTTATTTTCCACGATGTTGACACCAAGGGTGAGCATATTATCCAATTTTCCATGCGTGAGGACGGTTTCGAATTCGACAAATTCATTCTGACAACAGACAGAGATTTTATTCCTGAAGAATTAAAAGTTGATTCCGGTTTTGGGGAAAATGCCACTCCACAATCGCAGGGAATCGACGAAGCCAAAATGCTCGAAGCCCTCGAATACCTGAAATCAAAATCGTTTCAGGATGGAATTGAAGAAGTGGTGGTTGTGCGTAATGGGAAGGTAATTCACGAGGGCGACAGTGTTTCGAAAAAGCACAACATTTATTCCTGCTCAAAAGTATTTACCAGCACCGTTTTAGGGCTTCTGGTGGCCGAAGGAAAAGTAAAACCTGATGATTTTGCCGCCAGCTACGAACCGGCTTTATCCGAATTTTATCCAGCAGTTACCTTCCGGCATTTTGCCACCATGACATCGGGCTACAGCGCCGAAGGCCGCAGCCGCTGGGCGGATGAGAATGCCGACTGGTCGCTTACGCCTTACACGCCCGAAAAACCACATTTTACACCCGGAACCCATTTCGAATACTGGGACGAAGCGCAAATGATGTACGGGAAAGTGCTCACCAACATCCTTGGAAAAACCATGAAGGAATACCTGACCGAAAAAATTACCAACCCCATTGGAATGGGCGAATGGCGCTGGGATACCGAACAACAAACCAACGGAATTGACATTAACAACGGCTGTACAGGCGTAAATTTGGATGCCCGGCAACTGGCCCGCTTTGGGCAATTATTTCTGAACAAAGGAAAATGGAACGGCAAACAACTGCTTCCTGAAGAATGGTGCGCAATGGCAACAACCAATCAGGTTCCGGCCAGCATTCCTGTTTTCCCGGGAGACCGCTCTTCCGCAAAAGGTTCTGGTTCCTACGGGTTTAACTGGTGGGTAAACAGCTCCGAAGGATTGAGCCGGATGCCCGATGCACCTCTGAAGGTAGCCTACATGAGCGGCAAAAACCACAATGTTTGCTGCCTTATTCCCGATTGGAACATGGTCATTGTCCGCATGGGCGACGATCCCAACCCACCCCAAGGAAAACACGTGGTTTGGAACGAATTTTTGAAGCGGATGGAAACGGCAATAACAAAATAAGCCAACTAATATGAAACCAATAAAACTTGCAATCCTGTTCACACTTTTGAGCCTAACCGGCTTTTCGCAAACCATCGAATCAGTTATCAAAGAGCTTCCGCCGCACTTTTCCATTCTCACCACCTGGGGTTTGCGGCCCGAGTGGGACGAAAAGGGCGAGAACATTTATTTTCTGAATAAAATGGTCGGCGATGTGTTCAAAATCAACATCAAAACCCGTGAAGTCACCTGTGTTACTAATGGTTTTTACCATGCTGGTATTTTCAGGGTACTTTGCCTGAAAAACGGCGATTTACTACTGGGTATCGGTGGCAAGGATTTCGATCCAGCCAATCCTGAAAAGCACCGGTACAATCTTGAAATGTACATCCTGAAAAAAGACGACCTTAAACATCCGATTTCACTGGGTGAATTTATGGATGAAGGGCCCGCCGTTTCGCGAAATAACCTGAAAATTGCCTGGACGCTCTACGGCCAGCGCGAAATCGTAATGGCCGACATTGAATACACGAACGGTATTCCCAAGCTGGTCAACAAAAAGTCGGTCGTAAATTACAAAGATTCAACAGCTCATGTACGTTTAGAAACCCAGGATTTCCGTCCTCCTTTTGACGACGAACTGATTTACACCCATTACTGGGGCGATGCCAAAGATGCTTTTCACCATTCCGAAACTTACGGCTACAACGTTAAGACCGGCAAGTACACCAACTACACCCATTTGGGAAACAGCTACAACGAGTGCGAGGGAATTTTTCCGGATGGAAAATATGTGCTGGTTGAAAGCGACCGGCATCAGCCCAAAGAGCTTCGCAATCAGTATAAACTGGACGTGTATAAACTGAAGCTTGATGGCAGCGGTGAAGCGGAACGCCTGGCCGATTTCTCCACCCGATATCCCGGAAAATTCAGGTCCGATAATCCGGTTGTTTCACGTGATGGCAAATGGATTGCCGTTCAGTTTGGTTTTATGAAAGGCGCCGGCGACGGGCAAGGAATATTTCTGTTCGATTTAGAGAAGTATGAGCAATCGAAAAAATAATTCTTTAATAAGATAAATACCAGATTTACAATTTTATATTCCATCTAAATTACAATTACATTTGAGGAGTTGATTGCAGTGTCTTTCAGCAAATTCATTATTGAAAAACTTTTAATAATAGAAGATTCCGGATTGATCATGGGCAAGGACATTGAATGTTTTTTATAAACAGAACAAGAAACAGAATAAAGTAACGAATACAAAAACGCCCAACAGATGTTGACAGATTAAAAACACATCCAAATAGGCTGAAGTATTTTGGATTGGTTCTTTCATAGCAACTAGTCCCAATTATTAAAAACCCGGTGAAAATCCTATTTTTGTCAATAAAACCGAGTTAATATTATGAAAAGACATATTGGGGTTTCAGCTATCCTGCTGGTTTTGATTTTTGCATGTTCAACGGGTAAAAAAGCATTACAAAAAGGTGATTATTTTTCAGCCGTTTCAAAAGCAGTGGAACGTTTAAAAAGCTCTCCGGAGAACAAAAATGCAATCCAGGTTTTAAGTGATGGATACCCGATGACACTGGAATGGACACAGGAAGAAATGGATCTGGTTCTTTCCTCAAACAACAGTTTCAAATGGGAACAGGCAATCAGTCTGATGCAACAGGTGAACCAGCTTTCAGATCTCATCAGGAGTACACCTGCAGCCCGTAAAATAGTCAGTAATCCGAAAAGCTACACGTCTGAATTAAAAATGGCCTATGAAAAAGCAGCCGAAGAACGTTACAACGCAGGGTTGTCTGAACTGGATGTTAATTCAAGAGAATCTGCACGCAGGGCTTATGATCATTTTGCAAGAGCCAATCAACTGGTTAACAACTATAAAGATACCAGGCAACTGATGGATGAAGCCAAAAATTCCGCCACTTTACACGTTGTTGTTGAGGCCATTCCGGTTAATACCCAGCGATACCGGCTCTCGTCAGAGTTTTTTTACAACCAGGTTTTTGAATACCTCAACAACCAGTTCAGGCAATCGGGATTTGTAAGTTTTTATACCCCTGTTCAGGCAGAAAATGCGGGGCTTGCCAGTGCAGATTTTATTGTTGACATGGAATTTTTTGATTTTTCAGTTGGAAATCTTGTGCATTCAGAAAAGGAAGAAAATGTGGAACAAACTGTAAAAGTTGAAACAAGGGATACGACGAGAGTAACTTATAAAAAATACACAGCGAAACTGAAAACTTTCAGCGATCAGGTAATTTCAGGTGGCAATCTGAGAGTGAGAATTATTGATAATTCAACCGGAAAACTGATGACCGACGAATTGGTTCCGGGATCATTTAAGTGGGTTAACCAATATGCCATTTTTGTGGGTGATAAAGAGGCGCTCAATGCGGCTCAGCTTGATCTCACCAAACGGAGAGCTTTGCCACTTCCCGCTCACCAGGATTTGTTTATTGAATTTACAAAACCTATTTACAGCCAGGTCACCCAAAATCTGAACCGGTTTTTCAGAAAATACAATTAAAAGAATCAGCGCGCATTATTTGTAGCCGCTAATTTACAGGAATATGGGAAAGAGGCAAAATACAGTTATTTTAACCACATTTATTTATAATACACATCATTTCACATGTAAGAATTCAGCAGGTTAACCGGAAATTCAATTTCTGAAATCTGTTAAAATCTGTAGCATGAGTTTTCTGCTAACTTTAGACCGATAAAAAACTCATTTTTATGATTCCGGCCGAAAAGCTTCATCAACTCAAATCGCAACTCGAAGGCGATCTTTTTGCAGATAATGTTCAGCGGGTATTGTATTCCACCGATGCCTCGCAGTACAAGGAAAAGCCGCTGGCAGTCACCCGTCCGAAAAACAAGGAAGACATCAGAAAAATCATCGCTTTTGCGCGTGAGAACGGGACTTCGGTTATTCCGCGTGGCGCCGGAACTTCGCTGGCCGGTCAGGTGGTTGGCCCCGGCATTGTGGTGGATATATCGAAATACATGAACCGTATTCTTGAATTCAATGCAGAGGAAAAATGGATTTGGGTGGAACCCGGTGTGGTACTGGCCGAACTCAATCTTTTTCTGGCAAAACATGGTTTGCAATTTGGTCCCGAGACCTCAACTGCCAATCGATGTGTGATCGGTGGAATGCTGGGTAACAACTCGTGCGGACTGCATTCGCTTGTGTATGGAAGCGTTCGCGAGCATGTGCTCGAAATCGATGCCATTCTTGCCGATGGTTCCGAAACCACTTTCAAAGCCCTTTCGAAAGAGGGATTTCAGCAAAAACTTACAAATAATCCCAATCCGCTTGAAAAAGCGATTTACCAGAATATCAACGATATTTTAACCAATCCCGTTAACCAAAAAGAAATACGCGAAAATTTTCCCGACCCGCGTGTTTCGCGTCGAAACATGGGTTACGCCATCGATATTTTGCTTGATTCCGAAATATTTACCGAAGGTGGAGAACCTTTTAACTTCTGCAAATTACTGGCAGGTTCTGAAGGAACGCTCACTTTTTCAACACGAATAAAACTGAATGTTATTCCGCTGCCACCCAAACACAGGGGGTTGGTTTGTGCACATTTTAACTCACTCGAAGAGTCAATTGAGGGCAACCTGATTGCACTGAAATACAAACCCACCGCGGTGGAACTGATGGACGACCCAATTATGCAGGCTGCCAAAACCAACATTGAGCAAAATAAAAATCGCTTTTTTTTAAAGGGTGATCCCGCTGCGCTACTGATGATTGAGTTTTCGTTTGAAACCGAAAAGGAATTGCAGGAAACCGCTGTTGCACTGGCAAAAGAACTCGAAGAAAAAGGGCTCGGCTATCATCATCCGCTGGTTACCGGTGCCGATAACATCAAAAAAGTGTGGGCGCTGCGCACTGCAGGACTTGGACTTTTATCGAATGTACCGGGCGACCGTAAAGGTGTTCCGGGTGTTGAAGATACTGCTGTGGCTCCCGAATTGCTTTCGGCTTACATTGCCGATTTTAAAAAGGTGCTTGCCGAACTGGGCCTAACCAGCATTTATTACGCCCACATTGCCACCGGCGAAATTCACTTCCGTCCGCTCATCAATTTTAAAGACCCTGCGGATGTAAATCGCTTTGAAACACTGATGCAAAAAACTGCGGAACTGGTAAAAAAATACCGCGGTTCGATGAGTGGCGAACATGGCGATGGCCGTGTGCGCGGGCATTTTATCCCGTTTATGCTGGGCGACCACAATTACCAGTTGGTGAAACAGGTAAAAAAAGCGTGGGACCCGCAAAATACGCTGAACCCCGGAAAAATTGTGGACACCGAACCAATCACCGACAGTTTGCGTGTAATTCCCGGAAAAACAGTTCCTGAGTTCAGCACTACCTTCGACTTCTCAAATTACCGTGGTTATTTCCGCAGCATCGAAAAATGCAACGGCTCGGGCGACTGCCGCAAAAGTGAGGTGATTGGCGGAACCATGTGCCCTACTTTTATGGCCACCCGCGACGAAGACAAATCGACACGCGGACGCGCCAACATTTTACGCGAATTTTTGTACGACAGCAAAGCTGAAAAACCGTTCAGCCAGCAGGAAATTTACGATATTCTCGACCTGTGTATTTCTTGCAAAGCCTGTAAAGCCGAATGCCCAAGCAATGTTGACATGGCCAAGCTGAAAGCCGAATTTATGCAGCAGTATTACGATGTTCACGGAATTCCGCTGCGCTCGAAACTGGTGGCATACCTGCCACGACTTAACAGTCTGGCTGTTATGGTGCGCCCGCTTGCCAATTTTATGATGAACACCAGCCTGCTGAAAAAAACAATTGGTTTTGCCCCGGAAAGAACTGTTCCGCCACTATCGAAAATTACACTAAACCGCTGGACTGGCAACGGAATTCCGCTGCCACAAACCGAAATAAAAGGAAAGGTTTATCTTTTTAACGACGAGTTTACCAATTACAACGAAAGCGATATCGGGATAAAAGCAATTTTACTGCTGACAAAACTGGGGTACGAAGTAAAAATTCCGGTACACAAAGAAAGCGGCCGGACTTTCCTCTCGAAAGGATTGGTGCGCACTGCAAAAAAAATTGCCGAAGAAAATGTTTTGCTCCTGAAAGATATCGTTTCTGAAAATACACTGCTGATCGGCATCGAACCCTCGGCTATTCTGGCTTTCAGAGATGAATACCCCGAACTTGTTCGCGAACAATTGCAGCCTGCAGCAAAAAACCTGGCAAAAAATGCGCTGATGCTTGATGAATTTATTGCAGCCGAAATCGAAAAAGGAAAGATTACCAAAGAACAGTTCACTACCGATCAGAAAAATATCCTGTTGCACGGGCACTGCCAGCAAAAAGCAGTGGCCAGCACAGCGCCAACCAAAAAAATGCTTTCGCTGCCCGAAAACTACGAGGTAAAAGAAATCCCGTCAGGCTGTTGCGGAATGGCCGGCTCGTTTGGTTACGAAAAAGAACATTTCGATCTGTCGATGAAAATCGGAGAAATGGTTTTATTTCCTGCCGTTCGTGGTGCTGAGGATAAAGTGATTATTTCAGCTCCGGGAACATCGTGTCGTCACCATATTAAAGACGGAACTGGCCGCACGGTAAAACATCCGGTGGAGGTGATGTATGAAGCGATGATTTGATTTTTTGTGAATACCTTTTCCAAAGTTTTAAACTTTGGAAAAGGTATTAAAACCGGGGAACTAATACTTCTGCAACAAAGTCAGCAATTTGCGGTCGAGTTTCTGGCCGTGCCAGTCTTCGTACTGAATATCTTTGCGGCCTGAATTCAATACGCCAAAAGTACCTTTGAATTCCCACAGGGCAAAACCGATTCCGTGTTCCGACAACACACTCAGAACATCATCAAACCACGCTAAAAACACATCGTGTGGTGTTTCGTTCCAACAGCCACATTCGCCACAATGCACACCCACCCCATTTTTAACGGCGTCAATCCAGGGTTTGTAAAAATCTTCAATGCTTTTACGATTAAACTCCTGACCGTCAATTTTTCCAGGCCAAACCGGCATGGGCGCATCATCCGGATTTTTAAAAACCCACGGCGCACGGTAATGCGAAATGTAATGCGGAAAATAACCACGACAACTTTGTCCGATGGGTAAATCAGCAATTTCGGGAATCACTTTCGAACCCACATCATTTCCATCGGCAATAACCAGGTGATTCGGGTTGTGAGAACGAATGGTTTCCAGCGCTTTTTTGGCCACTTCGCGGTACAATTCACCCGGAATCGGTCCGCGACCTGAGTGCTGGTCGTTCATATCTTCACGGGTGCAAGGTTCGTTTACCAAATCGAAACTGATTTGTTTTGAGGTTTTTGAAGCAAAACGTTTTGCCCACATATTCCAGTGAAAATAGAAAGCCTCCTGCGCTGCTTTGTCCTCCCACAAATTATAAGGTTCGTTAAACCCGGCATTCACACAAAAACCGGGCGCACGGTGCAGGTTCAAACTCACATGAAGTCCTTGTTTATTGGCCATTTCAACCACCTTTTCAACATAATCAACAGCTTCTGTGTCGATGTTGTAAATGTCTTCGGGTGTAATATTTTTTGACCTGTCGAATTTCACATAACGCGGATAAGCCATCGGGAAACGTACAAAATCGAATCCCCAGTCGGCCATCCATTTAAAATCATCTTCGGTGGTCATTCCGCGTCCTCCTCCCCTGCTTTCGGGCGAAAAGAAATCGAGTAGGTTAAAACCTTTCCATTTGGGCAATTTGTTGCTGACAGTTGCTGAATTTGAGTAGGCAAGATTTCCTGAGAGACCAACTCCGGCGGCAATGAGACCGGTGGTTTTGATAAAATTTCTACGTTCCATTTTTAGGTTTACTTGGTTTGTTACAAAGATAGAATTCGGGGTGAATTGGCAAAAACCGGAAAACCGGTAAATTGCGTTGTAATTGAAATTACTATGGAGTTTTTATTTGTTTACGGAACCCTGCTCGACCCCAAAAATCCTGCCGGACAATTTTTGCTTTCAAATGCAGATTTATTTGATGAAGGAAATTTCCAGGGAAAACTGTTTGATTTAGGCGACTACCCCGGAGCAGTGGAAAGTAACAACCCTGAAGATAAAGTTTACGGCTCCGTTTTCATCCTTAAAAATGAAGAATCAGTTCTCCGCACCCTCGACGAATATGAGGAAACAGGCGACCAGTTTGCTAAACCCAATGAATTTATCAGAAAAAAAACTGAAATTATTACCGGTAAAAAAGAAAAACTGTTTTGCTGGGTTTATCTTTACAACCGGTCAACCGAAAATCTATCACCCATAAAAACATGGAAATTTTCAGGTTGATTTCTTTTCAGAATTTTTTAAAAAAGTCACAATGAAAGCCAGTTTTATCAATCAAAAGTCACTTTTGTTTTTATCCATTTTCATCGTTGTTTTCACGCTGAATCTGACAGCACAAACCAGAATCTCATTTTTGATTTCTGTTTTGCAACCCGAAACACAAAAAATTCACGTTGAAATGAAACTGGAAGGTTTTCAGGAAGACACGCTTGTTTTGAAAATGCCACAGTGGATGCCCGGCTATTACCAGATAATGAATTATGCCGAAAATGTGGAAGAACTGCGCTGCACAGCCGCCGGCAAAGATGTTCAGGTTTTTCATTCCAAAACAAATACATGGCTGGTTGCAAAAAATAAAACTGCTGAAGTTGTTGTAAAATACAATGTAAAAGCCACCCGCGCTTTTGTGGCCAACTGTTTTGTTGATACAACCCGAGCCTATCTTGTAACGGCGGGTTGTCTGCTTTATCCTGAGAATTACATCGATCATGCAGTTTCGGTAAAAATTGAGCAACATCCGCAGTGGAAAAATATTGCCACCGGACTTGAACCTGTCAAAAACAATCCGGGCTTATTTTCTGCGCCCGATTTTGATGTTTTGTACGATTGCCCCATTTTGATTGGGAATCTGGAGTCGCTCAACGATTTTTATGTTCGCGGTGTACCCCACAGTTTTACAGGTTACCAAATGGGCAGTTTCGATAAAGAACTTTTTACAAACCGTTTGCAGAAAGTGGTGCAGGCGGCAGTCAATATTTTCGATGATGTACCCTACAAACAATATACTTTTATCGGCACAGGACCGGGTCGCGGCGGTATTGAGCACCTGAATAACACCACCATCAGTTTTAATGGCGACAACATGAAAACCGACGAAGAAATGATTCCGGTGCTTAGTTTTATCGGGCATGAATATTTTCACCATTTCAATGTAAAACGAATCAGGCCGTTTGAACTGGGACCGTTTGACTACGACAGGGAAAACCGAACTTTTCAGCTTTGGGTGAGCGAGGGAATTTCGGTGTATTACCAGAATGTTTTGTTGCGCCGCGCCGGACTGACCAGCGAAGACTGGCTGCTGAAAATTTTTGAATCGCAGATAACCGCGCTGGAAAATAATCCGGGCAGAAAATACCAGTCGCTGGCGCAATCGAGTTACGACACCTGGGAAGACGGACCTTTCAGCAACCGCGAAAAAGGGAAAACGATTTCGTACTACGAAAAAGGCCCGGTTGTGGGGATGATTTTCGACCTTGCCATACGAAATGCCACACAAAACAAAAAATCGCTCGACGATGTGATGAAGTATGTTTACGACCTCTATTACAAGAAATTAAATCGTGGTTTTACCGACGCTGAATTCCGCCAGGCGTGTGAAAAGATTGCGGGAACCCAGCTCAGTGAAGCGTTTGACTATGTTTATACAACCCGAGAAATTGACTATGAAAAGTACCTCGGTTTTGCGGGAATCAATATCGAAAAATCAACAAAAGACGCTGGCAAAACGTTTATAAACCTGAGCCGCAGCAAAAATGCCGATGCTTTGCAAAAAGCAATTCAGCAGGCCTGGCTGGCAGAAAATGGTTTATAGACAGAATACAGATGAATGAGATAATCAAAGACTTACAAAAAAACAGCGCTACCGATAAAATGCCGGTTTTGTTTCTGGGTCACGGCAGCCCGATGAACGCCATCGAAGAAAATGAATTTGTCAGCGGTTTCAGAAATGCAGGAAAAACAATTCCCAAACCAACGGCCGTAGTTTGTGTTTCGGCACATTGGGAAACCCGTGGCACAAAGGTTACCGCCATGAAAAACCCTAAAACCATTCACGATTTCGGAGGTTTTCCACGAGCATTGTTCGAAGTTCAGTACCCAGCTCCCGGAAATCCAGTACTGGCAGAACAAATCAAAGTAAAAACCACAAAAACAAATGTCGGGCTCGATGAATCCTGGGGTCTCGACCACGGCGCATGGAGTGTAATCAAACATCTTTATCCCGCTGCCGATGTTCCTGTTATACAAATGAGTATCGATTATACACAGCCGGCAAAATATCATTTTGAACTGGCCCGGGAGCTGGCCTGGCTGCGCTCAAAAGGCGTTTTGATTGTTGGCAGCGGAAATATGGTGCACAACCTTCGGCTGGTTGCCTGGGATAAAATGGCCGTGGATGATTTTGCCTACGACTGGACCAAAGAAGCTTCCTTGAAAATGAAGGAATACATACTATCCGGTGACTATTCAAAACTCATCGATTTTGGTCAACAGGGAAAGGCTTTTGAACTTGCAATTCCTACGCCGGAACATTTTCTGCCGCTGATTTATACTTTGGCGCTGGCTGACAAAAAAGAAAAAATCTCGCTTTTTAATGACAAGGCAGTTGCGGGTTCATTAACCATGACTTCGGTTCGAATCGGCTAATTTATTCTGATTTCTGTTCCACCCAAATCAGTTTTGAGGTATCGTATCCTCTTTTTTCGGCTTTTTTCAATATAAGGCCTTTTGTCTGGTCGTCAAGCTGTGGGGTACGGCTTAAAATCCAGAGGTATTTCTCCGAACTGCTTCCAATCAGCGCCCACTGGTAATCTGCATCGAGTTCAAGAATAAAATAATCGGCGTAAAAAATCCAGAAGAAGGATACTTTCAGTTTCCCCGATTCGCTGGTGATTTTTGCTTTTCCTTCTGCAATACTCAGTTTTCCATCAAGCACATTTTTACGTCCCTGATTCACCACTTTAATTTTTCCGTCTTCAAGCATTGAGTATGTTGCTGTTGCACCCACAAGTCCTCTTTCGAAACGATGGTCGAAACGCGCAATTTCATACCATGTTCCCAAATAGCGGCTCAAATCAAGTTCTTTGACAGTTTCTGTATTCATTTTTGGTTTGTTTTCAGTTTGACAACCACCGTTTAAAAACATCAAAACTGCTGTAAATAATAGCAAAGTATAAGTTCTCATTTTTCGTAATTTAAAATTCTCCCAATCATTTCCATACACATCCTTCCGTTGTGGTACGAGGCTTTCCAGTGATTCACCTTAGTGTTTTTCAAAGGTTTCAGGCTGGCATCCACACCCCAAAACCATTCACCGTTTTTATGGTCGATAATATAATCCTGAATAAATTTCCAGCTTTTCAGGCTCTGTTGCAAATATTTCTTTTCGCCGGTTAGCTGAAAAGTATTGAAAAATCCAACCACTGCCTCGGCTTGCGGCCACCAGTCGAATTGTTCCTGCAAATGGCCGTCGTCTTTTTCGTAATACATTCCGCCATGTGGCGCTAAACCTTCGGCAATTGTAACGTCTGTTATTTTAATTGCCGCTTTTTCAACTTCCTCGATAATGTGTTTGTCGCCCAAAACTTCAGCAGCCTCGTGCATCAGCCAAGTTGATTCAATGTCGTGCCCGTACGAATCGATTTTTGAACGGACGGTCCAGTCTTTTTCAAAAAACAAAATCAGATGGTTGGTTGCCGGGTCAAGTATTTTATCGAGAAAAATGCGGAGCAGATGTTCCAGCTTTTTCCTTACTTCCTCATCGCGATAAACTCTGTACAAATTGGTGTACGCTTCCAGAATGTGCAGGTGCGTGTTCATCGACTTTTTTACATCCAAATCTTTCGGACTGAGCCGCTGGTCGTCAGTTTCCTGCCAGTCAGCCGTTTTGGCCTCAATATACCCACCAAATTCAGGGTCGAAGGCAAATTTCTCCATCAGCATAAACATCGAAACAGCCATCTGGCGGGCTTTTTCATCCTTAAAAGCGAGATAATATTCCGAAAGCGCGTAAATAAAAAATGCTTCGGCGTAAAACTGTTTTTTGGTG